>QHVW01000361.1 GCA_003223675.1 Acidobacteriota bacterium | reverse complement strand
CCGCCGGTCGCCGAGCTCGCCGAGCGGGAGCTGCGGCTGGGCGGGCTGCGCATCCGGCCGCGCACCCACGCTCCCAGCCGCGCCAGCTACATCACCGGGTTGCGCCTGGTGCGCCTCTCCGACCTCTCCGAGCGGCCGATCTCCGGCCTGCCGGAAGGCTCCCGCCTCGGCGACCTCGCATGGTCCCCCGACGGCGCGCGCGTGGCCTTCACCAACCTCCGGCAGGACGGCGCCGAGCTGTGGGTGGCCGACCTCTCCACGGGGGCGGCCCGGCGGCTGGCCGGCGGCCTCAACCTGACCGCCTCCGTCGAGCCCCGCTGGCTGGCCGGCTCGCAGGCCCTGGTCTGCGCCCTGGTCGACCCGGGCCTGGGCTCCGAGCCGCCGGCCACGGACGTCCCCACGGGGCCGGTGATCCGCGAAAGCGCCGGCCGCGCGGCGCCCGCCCGCACCTTCCAGGACCTCCTCAAGAGCCCCTACGACGAGGCTCTCTTCGCGCACTACCTCACGTCGCGGGTCGCCCGCGTCACCCTCGACGGCCAGGTCACGCCGATCGGCCAGGGCGGCCTGATCGCCGGCCTCTCCCCCTCGCCGGACGGCCGCTACCTGCTCGTCCAGTCGCTCCACCGGCCGTTCTCCTACCTCGTGCCCGCCGAGCGCTTCCCGCGGCGGATCGAGGTCTGGGACCTCGACGGCAAGGTGGTCCGCCAGATCGCCGACCTGCCGCTCCAGGAGGAGATCCCGATCGCCTTCGACAGCGTGGCCACCGGCCCGCGCGACGTCTCCTGGCGCGAGGACGCTCCGGCCACCCTGTTCTGGCTGGAGGCCCTCGACGGCGGCGACGCCGGCAAGCCGGCTCCCGAGCGCGACCGCGTCCTCCTGCTCCCCGCCCCCTTCCAGGGGGACCCCACGCCGCTCGCCACCCTGACGTACCGCTTCTCCGGGATCAACTGGGGGAACGACGGCCTGGCCCTGATCGAGGAGTCCTGGTTCAAGACGCGCCGGACGCGCACCTGGATCGTGCAGCCGGGCCATCCAGGCGCGGCTCCGGTCTCCCTCTTCGACCGCTCGTCCGAGGACCGCTACGGCGATCCCGGAGGCCCGCTCTCCACCTTCGACTCCCGCGGCCGGCGCGTGCTGCGCATGGCCGACGGCGGCAAGACCCTCTTCCTGGTGGGCGCCGGCGCCTCCTCCGAGGGGGACCGGCCGTTCCTCGACGCGCTCGACCTCGCCAGCCACAAGACGAAGCGCCTGTTCCGCTCCGAGGCCCCGTACTACGAGATCCCGGTCGACCTGCTGGACGGCGCCGGGCGCCAGCTCCTGGTGCGCCGGGAGACCGTGGACCAGCCGCCGAACTACTGGGCCCGCGATCTCGCTACGGCCAAGCAGCGCCAGCTCACCCGCTTCCCCCACCCGACGCCGCAGCTCGCCGGCATCCACAAGGAGCTGATCCGCTACCAGCGCGCCGACGGCGTGCAGCTCACGGCGACCCTCTTCACGCCCGCGGGATGGACACCGGCGGACGGGCCGCTGCCGACGGTGATGTGGGCCTACCCGCAGGAGTTCAAGAGCGCCGACGCCGCGGGGCAGGTCACCGACTCCCCCTACCGCTTCGCGCGCGCCGGCGCCGGCTCGCCGCTGGTCTGGCTGACGCAGGGCTACGCGGTGCTGGACGACCCCAGCATGCCGATCGTGGGCGAGGGGAGCAAGGAGCCGAACGACTCCTACGTCCAGCAGCTCGTGGCCTCGGCCCAGGCCGCGGTCGACGAGGTGGTCCGGCGCGGCGTGGCGGACCGGCGGCGGATCGCCGTCGGCGGCCACTCCTACGGCGCGTTCATGACCGCCAACCTGCTCGCCCACTCGGACCTCTTCGCGGCGGGGATCGCCGAGAGCGGCGCCTACAACCGCACGCTCACCCCCTTCGGCTTCCAGGCCGAGGAGCGGGACCTCTGGCACGCGTCGGAGATCTACATGCAGATGTCCCCCTTCATGTTCGCCGACAAGGTCAAGACCCCGCTCCTCCTGATCCACGGCCAGGCGGACAACAACCCCGGCACCGATCCCATCCAGAGCGAGCGCTTCTTCAACGCCCTCAAAGGCAACGGCGCCACCGCCAAGCTGGTCTACCTGCCGCTGGAAGCCCACGGCTACCGCGGCCGGGAGTCCGTGCTGGACGCGCTGGCGGAGAGCTATGACTGGCTGGATAAGTATGTGAAGAATAGGCCGGCGGCGGAGGGCTCGAAGGCGGCGGCGCGGCCGTAGCGGGAGAGCCGAGGGAGTGGACAGAATTTCCGTCCACTGCTAGACTCAACGGCTATGATCACGCTCGGAGCCGCGAAGTTCAAGCAGGAGTGTCTCGCGATCCTCGACCGCCTAGGACCGGAGGGTATCGTCATTACGAAGCACGGCAAGCCGGTAGCCAGGCTAGTACCAATCCAGACCGAATCAGCCGCCCTCATCGGGAGTCTCTCAGGCAAGATTCGGGTGCACGGCGATCTCTTGACCACAGGCCTGCGGTGGGATGCTGAATCTTGACACCCACATCCTGATCTATGCCCTCCAGGGCTCCCTGACGAGAAAAGAGGAAAAGATCCTCTCCTCTGACACCTGGAGCATCTCGGGAATCGTCCTATGGGAAATCTCGAAGCTGGTCCAACTCGGTCGGGTCGAGATGGATCTGGCCGATCCGGAGGTGATCCGCGCCCTGTCAAAGCTTCACACCTGGCCTCTCACCTTCGAGATCTGCCGGGGCATCCACGACCTCGACTTCAGCAGCGACCCCGCCGACGAGATCATCGCCTCCACCAGCATCGTCCATCAGGTGCCCCTCGTAACACGGGACGGCAAGATCCGAAAGTCGAAGCTCGTGCCACTAGCGAAGTGAGGGGCTGATGTCCTTGCTTTGGGTTTTCTGCCGCGCAGCGCAGGCTCCTAGCGCGGCCTTTCAGGCCGCCTCGAGATCTTCCGCCTCAGACCCAGGGCGATGCCCTGGGCTAAGTTAGAGCGGCCCGTTCGGGCCTCAAGCCGACCTCACGCCGGGAGACTGGATGCCAGGGCCGGAAGCTCCAAACCCCGAAAGAATCGCCTGCCCTCCGGGCCGAAGGCCTAGCCCGGATTTCTCACAAAGGGTCCGTTACCGGCCGTTTCCGGGGCTACCTCGCGGGTTTCCGGGGCTACCTCGCGGAAGGTGGGCTGCCGCGCCCTTCGGCGGCAGGTTGGCGGGTTGCCGAAGGGCGCGAACGCAGCGGAAGCAAAGACCTTGGGCGCCGTCAGGGGAGCATTTTTCAAGCCCGAAGACGCACCTCGACCCTGGAGAGCGCAAAGGGGGAAGGCTTCGGGCGGAAACGATCAGCCGATCGGACTGGGACCGGCCCGTAAGTTGCCGACAATCTGAGTCCACAGAGTCGCATACGGGTAGGAGCTGGCTAGGTGGACCCATACGCGACGCACCGTGACCCGGATCTGCGCACCGATTTTCAGCAGCTTGGTACGGATGGTGTCACAGCGGGCGTGGGCCAATTCGGTCCCTTGCAAGCCCAGCCGGCGTAACTCGTTGAGCAGGATATAGGCCACCGAGGAAAACCACAGACGCAGTTGATTGCTGGCCAGATTGTGCGAGGAGGTGCGGTCGGCAAACAGGCACAACTGCTGCTCTTTGATCCGATTCTCCATCTCGCCGCGAGCGCAATACAGTTGCTCGTACAGGGCGGCGGCAGGCCAAGATTCAGCGCTCAGGGAGGTCACGACAAAACGGGGATTGGCGCCCTTGGCCAAGTGCTCGGCCTTCCCGACGACTCGGCGCTGGCAAGACCAACTCTTGCGCGTTCGATAGGTGAAGTCCCGGAAGATCCGCGTGGCTTGGCTTGATTGCTCGAATTGCTCGCGGGCCTGGGCCATCTCACCGCCCAGAGCCCGCTGCAATCGGACGTTGCGGGCCAGCCCAAAGATGTAATCCACCGCATGCTGCTCGCACCAAGCCATCAACTCCTCCCGCGCAAATCCCGAGTCGGCGCGCAAGATGATCTGAACCTCAGGCCAGCGGCTGCGGATCTGCGCCACGATGCGCTCGACCTCGGTCACCGCGCCGGCTGAGGCGTCACGATCCGAGCTGCGCAGAAGGGCACACAGCAGGTGTGGGCCGCAGAAAATGTAGAGTGGGAGATAGCAGTATCCCCCGTAGTAGCCATGGAAGAAGCGACCCTCCTGCTCGCCATGCAAAGGATCGTCGGTCGCGTCCAGATCCAGAATGATCTGGGTGGGCACAGACTCATGAGCCGACAAGAACGTATCAACCAGGAAGCGGTCAACGGCCTTGGAATCCACCGAGATCTTCCGATACCGGTCCTGCTTGACAGCCCCCCACTCCAAGCGGTTCAAAGTGCTCTTGCCGGCCAGCGGCTTGCCCCGGTCCTGCTCCTGACGGCGGTCGTTGCCGGTAGGATCCGCCTTGCCCACCACGGTTGCCAGCAGCGGATCCGCTCGCAGATCCTCGTGGTCGTTCAAGTCCTCATAGGCCAGAGCCAGACCGAGCACACGCTGACGGACCAACTCCTCAACGCTGTGCTCCACATAGGCGGGGTTTCGCTGATCCCGAAAGCAGGCTGCGAATTGCCGCAGTATCCCGCGCCGCCGTTCGACCTCCGACAGCAACAGCAAACCGCCGTCCGAGGTCAAGGTCCCGCCGTCAAAGGCGGCCACCACCGTCCGGCGGCCTACCCCTTGAAATTCCAACTGCTGAGGATTACAGTCTGTCGTCATAGGGCTGGCCTTCCTTTGCAGTATAAGTGCTGCCGACACAACACTTATACCACTGGAGCCAGCCCTTTTCCACACCTATGGTGAGAAATCCGGGCTAGCTGGGGCGCCAGCCCGTCGCCCGCCAGCCATCGCCGCTGCCAGAGGGCGAAGTCGGCGTACTGGACCGGCAGCTCGGACAGCGGCGACGGGGCGCGCTCGGCGAAGGCGGTGTAGAGCTGAGCCAGCTCGCGCAGGAGCACGTCGAGCGACCAGCCGTCCGAGACGATGTGGTGCAGGACGAACGACAGCAGGTGGCACTCGCCGTCGAGGCGCACCAGGCGGGCGCGCAGCAGCGGCGCCGCCGTCAGGCCGAAGGGGAGCCGGGCCTCGGCACGCAGCCGCGCCAGCCCCTCCGCCTCGCGGCGCTCAGGCGGCAGGCCGCCCAGGTCGACGATCGGAAGGGGGAGCAGCCGCGGCGGGTGGACGATCTGCACCGGCGGGCCGCCGGCGCCGGGCCGGAAGCTGGTGCGCAGGGCCTCGTGGCGGCGCACGATCTCCGAGAGGGCGGCGGCGAGCGCCCCGGCATCCAGCTCGCCGGTGAGGTCGAGGGCGCCGGCGACGTTGTAGAACGGGCTCGCGCCGCGCGACATCTCGTTGATCAGCCAGAGCCGCTGCTGGGCGAAGGAGAGCGGCACCTCGCCGTCGCCCTCTCGGAGATCGTGCACCGGCACGATGGGCGGCAGCCGGAGCCCGGCGGCGGTGGCGATCAGCTCCTCGATCCGCTCGGCGAATCCGGAAAGGGTGGGCGACTCGAACAGGCCGCGGACCGGGATCTCGACCTGGAAGACGGCGCGCGCCTGCGCGGTGAGCGAGGTGGCGGTGAGCGAATTGCCACCGAGGTCGAAGAAATTGTCGTGGGCGCCGATCCGCTCGGCCCCGAGCCAGGAGGCCCAGAGGCCGGCGAGCACCTCCTCGACCGGCGTCCGCGGCGCCACGAAGACCGCCTCGGCGCGGCTGCCGGGCGCGGGCAGGGCGGCCCGGTCGACCTTGCCGTTGGGGGTGCGCGGCAAGGCGCCGAGCTCGACGAAGGCCGACGGGATCATGTACTCGGGGAGCCGGGCCTTGAGGTGGCCGCGCATCTGCCGGGGGGTGAGCGCGGACCCCGGCCGCCGCACCAGGTAGGCGGTCAGCGTGAGCCCCACCCCCTCGGCCCCGCGGCGCGGCACCACGATGCATTCGGCCACCGAGGGGTGGGTGCCGAGCACCGCCTCGACCTCCACCGGCTCGATGCGGAAGCCCCGGATCTTGACCTGCGAGTCGCGCCGGCCCAGGAATTCGATGGCGCCGTCGGCGCGCTGCCGGGCGAGATCGCCGGTGCGGTAGAGGCGCTCGCCAAATCCGCAGGGGTCGGGCACGAAGCGCTCGGCGGTGAGCTCGGCGCTGCCGAAGTAGGCCCGCGCCAGGCCGTCGTCGCCCAGGAAGACCTCGCCATGGGCGCCGATCGTCACCGGCTGGAAGCCGGCGTCGAGCAGCAGGGCCCGGGTGTTGGCCAGCGGCCGGCCGATGGGGAGGGTCCAGGCGTCCGGCGGCACGGCGTCGAGCGTCTGCCAGGTGGCGAAGGTGGTGCTCTCGGTGGGGCCGTAGACGTGCAGCAGGCGCGCCGGAGGTCCCGCCGCCAGCACCGCCGCCACCCGCGTGGGGTCCACCGCCTCGCCGCCGAACAGCAGGTGCGAGAGCGTCCGGAAGCAGGCCGGATCGGCGTTGGCCAGCAGGTTGAACAGGGCCGTGGTGAGGAACAGGGCGGTGATCCGCTGCTCGGCCAAGGCGCGGGCGAAGAGGTCGGGCGCGAGAGTGGTCTCGCGGTCGAGGATCACCAGGCAGGCGCCGTTGAGCAGGGCGCCCCAGATCTCGAAGGTGGCGGCGTCGAAGGAGGCGTTGGAGGCCTGGGCCACGCGGTCGCCGGGGGTGAGATCGATGTAGTTGGTGTCGCGCACCAGGCGGACGACGGCGCGGTGGGTCACCGCCACCCCCTTGGGCCGGCCGGTGGAGCCCGAGGTGTAGATCACGTAGGCGAGGTGATCGGCCGTGAGACCGGGAGGCGGCGCTGGCGGGTCGGCCTCCTCGTCCGCGATCTCCTCGATCGCGGTGAGCAGGGTGCGCAGGCCGGCGTCCGCGGCCATGAAGGCCAGCCGCTCCTCGGGATAGCCGGGATCGAGCGGCACGTAGGCGCCGCCGGCCTGCAGGATGCCGAGGAAGGCCACGACCATCTCGGCGCCGCGCTGGAGGCGGACCCCCACCCGGTCGTCCGGGCCGACGCCGAGCGCCCGCAGCCGCCGGGCTACCCCTGCCGCCCGGCGGGCGAGCTCGCGGTAGGTGAGCACCCCCGCGGCGGAGACGACGGCCGGCGCGTCCGGCGTGCGGGCCGCCTGCGCGGTGAACAGGCCGGGCAGGGTGGCCTCGCGCGGGTAGGCGGTGGCGGCGTCGTTGTGCTCGACCAGCAACTGGTGGCGCTCGGCGGGAGCGAGCAGCTCCAGCGCGGAGAGCGGCCGGTCGGGATCGGCGACGACTCCCGCGAGCAGGCGGGCGAGATGGCCGGAGAGGCGCTGCACGGTGGCGCGCTCGAAGCGGGCGGCGTCGAGCTCCCAGAAGCCCGTCAGGCGGTCGGGCAGCTCGGAGAGCTGGAGGCTGAGCTCGAACTTGGCGGTCTGCGAGTGCAGCGTCAGCGGACGCAGCAGGAGGCCGGCCGCGGCCATCTCCGGCACGGCCGGCGGCTGGAAGCCGAGCGCCACCTGGAATTGGGAGGGCAGGTGCAGCCGCTGCTCCGGCCGCAGCTCGTCCACCACCAGATCGAGCGGCAGGTCCTCGTAGGCGAAGGCCTCCACCGCCACCTCGCGGACGCGGGCGAGGATCTGCCGGAAGGCGGGATCGCCGCCGAGGTCGCCGCGCAGCGCCAGGGTGTTGACGAAGAAGCCGACGACGTTCTCGGTCTCCAGCCGGTTGCGGTTGGCCACCGGCACGCCCACCACCAGGTCGTGGCGGCCGGTCCAGCGCGCGAGCAGGGCCTGGTAGCCGGCGAGCACGGCCATGAACAGCGTGGCGCCGCCCGCGCGGGCGAGGTCGCGGAGGGCGGCGAGCGCCGGTCCGGCGATCTCGAAGGGGACGAGCGCTCCGGCCTGACCGGCGCTACCGCGTGGACGCGGGTGGTCGGCGGGCAGCTCCAGCACCTCGGGCGCCCCTTCCAGGCGGCGGCGCCAGCGGTGGAGCTTGACCGCCAGGGTCTCCCCCTGGAGGTGCTGGCGCTGCCAGGCGGCGAAGTCGGCGTACTGGATGGGCAGCTCCGGGAGGCCGGCCGGCCGCCCCTCCGCCCCCGCCGCGTAGAGGGCGAGCAGCTCGCGCACCAGGATCCCCAGCGACCAGCCGTCGGTGACGATGTGGTGCAGGCTCAGGAGCAGCCGGTGGTCGTCCGGGCCGAGGGTGAGGAGGGTGGTGCGCAGGAGCGGCGGGCGCGTGAGGTCGAACGGGCGCTCCGCCTCCAGGGCCAGGCCCCGCCGGGCCTCCGCCTCGCGCCGGCCGGCCGGCAGGCCGCCCAGATCGACCACGGCGAAGACCGGCTCGAGCGCCGCGGAGATGAGCTGCACGGGCTCGCCGTCCTCGACGCCGAAGGCGGTGCGGAGCGTCTCGTGGCGGCCGGTGAGCGCCGCCAGCGCGGCGCGCAGCAGCTCGGGGCGCAGGCGGCCGGAGACCTGCAGGGCCACCGGCACGTTGTAGGTCGGCCGGCCGGGATCGAGGCAGTCGTTCAGCCAGAGGCGCCGTTGCCCGAAGGAGGCGGGAGCGATGTAGATCTCGGACTCGTTCAGCATGATGTCGTTTCCTGTTCCTGGGGTCAGGCGCCGGTGCGGCCCGCGCGGACCCGGCGAGGCGTCGCCACCAGGGCCGGCGCCGCGTCCGGCGGGCCCGCGGCGCTCATCTGGTCGAGGGCGCCCGCGAGGTCGGCGAGGGTGGGGCTCTGGAAGACCACCTGGGCCGAGACCTCCAGCCGCAGCCGCTCCCGCAGGCGCGAGGCCAGGCGCGCGGCGAGCAGCGAGTGGCCGCCGAGCGCGAAGAAGTCGTCGAGCGCTCCCACGCGGTCGACGGGCAGCAGCTCCCGCCAGATCTCGGCCAGCAGCTCCTCGGTGGGGGTGCGGGGCGCCAGGTACTCCTCGGCCAGCTCCGGCCGCAGCCGCTCGGGCTCCGGCAGGGCGCGGCGGTCGACCTTGCCGTTGGTGGTGAGAGGGAGCTTTTCAAGCAGCACGAAGGCCGCCGGCACCATGTACTCCGGCAGCAGGGCCCCCAGGGCGGCCCGCAGCTCGGCGTGGCCGGGGGGTGCGCCGGTGAGGTAGGCCACCAGAGATCGGTCGGATCCGTCGGATCGGTCGGATCTCGCCAGCACCACCGCCTCATGCACCCCAGGCTGCCGGACCAGCGCCGCCTCGATCTCCCCCAGCTCGATGCGCAGGCCGCGGATCTTCACCTGGTGGTCGCTGCGGCCGAGGTACTCGACGTCGCCGTCCGGCAGGCGCCTCCCCAGGTCGCCCGTGCGGTAGAGGCGCGCGCCGGGCGCCGCGGCGAAGGGGTCGGGGAGGAAGCGCGCGGCGGTGAGCTCCGGCCGGCCGAGGTAGCCGCGGCAGACCCCTGCCCCTCCCACCAGGATCTCCCCCGTCACACCGGCCGGCACCGGCTCGAGATGGCGGTCGACCAGGTGGAGGGAGAGGTCGGGGAGGGGGCGGCCGATGCGGCTGCGCGGCTGCCCCAGATCGGCCGCGGTCATCTCGCGCCAGGTGATGTGGACCGTGGTCTCGGTGATGCCGTACATGTTGAGCATCCGCACGCCCGCGGCGGCCGGCAGGGCAAACCACGGAGCCAGGGCAGCCGGCTCCAGGGCCTCGCCGGCGAAGACCACGGTGCGCAGGGCGAGCCGGCGGGGGCTGGCCTCCAGGGCCCGCAGGAGCTGCTGGAAGGCCGAGGGGGTCTGGCTGAGGCAGGTCACCCCCTCGCCGGCCAGCAGCTCCAGGAAGGCCTCGGGCGAGCGCGCCACCCAGTGCGGCACGACCACCGCGGTGCCGCCGTGGAGCAGCGCCCCCCACAGCTCCCAGACCGAGAAGTCGAAGGCGAAGGAGTGGAACAGCGACCAGACGTCCCCCGGGCCGCAGGGGACCGCCTCGCGGGCGGCGGCGAAGAGCCGGGTGACGTGGCGATGGGTGACCCCCGCGCCCTTGGGGGTACCGGTGGAGCCCGAGGTGTAGATCACGTACGCCAGACAGTCCGGATCGTCGGGTCCGCCGGGCGTCGTCTCGGGCCAGCCCGCCGCGTCGTCGAGAAGGAGCAGGCGGCAGGCGACCTCCGGCAGGCAGTCGAGCAGCTCGCCGCGGGTGACCAGCACCGCGATGCCGGCGTCCTCCAGCACGAAGCGCAGGCGCGCGGCCGGATACTCCGGGTCGAGCGGCACGTAGGCGCCGCCGGCCTTGAGGACGGCGAGGAGGGCGACCGGCAGATCGAGCGCGCGTTCGAGGCAGAGGCCCACCCGCGACTCGGGCCCCACCCCCAGGGCGCGCAGGCGGTGCGCCAGGCGGTTGGCCCGGCGCTCCAGCTCCTCGTAGGTGAGCTGATCCAACCCGCAGACCAGGGCGGCCGCCCGCGGCGTGC
>QHVW01000627.1 GCA_003223675.1 Acidobacteriota bacterium | reverse complement strand
GGAGCCGAACCCTAACTATGAAGGAGGGTGACGTCGCTATCGCCGCCGTGTCCCAGGCCGACCGGCAGGTCAAGAAGCGCCCCGTCATCGTCCTTCGCAAGATGCCCTTTCCCGGGGATTTCCTCGTATGCGGGATCAGCACCCAACTCCGGCAACAGGTCGCGGCCTTCGACGAGCTCATTTCGCCCGGAGATCCTGATTTCGGGTCCAGCGGGCTTATGGTCCGGTCTCTGATCCGGCTTGGATTCCTCCGGATCCTCCCGGACCGGGAGGTAGTGGGGGCTATTGGCTCTATATCTCCCGAGCGCCATCGCCGGTTGCTGAGCACTCTGAGCGACTATCTGAGGCCAGCCCTTTGAACGAGCCCCTCCACATCGGGAAAATCGTCCGGAACGCCCGCATCTTCAATCCCAGAAATTCCCAGGCAGGCTCCATGAGTGACGACGCGCTCCTGGCTGCCGTGGACCGGCTCTTCGGGCTGCTCGAAGGACGAGGGAGCGAGTACCTGCTCGCCGGCGATATCGCCCTCCTGCAGTACGTGGACGGGCGGAGCTCAGAGAAGATTGAGCTGATTGTGGCGCCCTCCTCCTTGGACCAGATCCCTGAGATCTACGGCTTCGAGGACCTCCAGATCGACCTCCTGCTGACCAGCAACCCCCTGTTCGAGGAGGTGCGCCGCCGGTACGCCACGCGCCAGCGGTTCGCGGAGCGGGAGATCCCCTGCGCCACGCCCGAGGGGCTGGTCCTGCTGAAGCTCTATGCCCTGCCGTCCCTCAACCGCCAGGGGAATCTGGCCCGGGTGGCGCTCTACGAGACCGACATCCTCATGCTCATGGACCGGCAGAAGGTGGACGTCGAGCCTCTGTTCGCGGAGCTCAAGGCCCACCTCAGCCCGACCGACCTGGCCTCCCTGCGGGGGATCACGGACGAGATCCGGCAGCGCATCCAGCGGTTCGGCGGCCAGTTCAGCTAGGAGCCTGCGCCGCAGAAAACCCGCCGGCGGAAGGCTCGCCGGCTCCGGCGGATCAACGGCCGGCTCCGGCGGGCCAGCCACCGGCCCCGGCGGGAGGTTCGCCGGCCCCGGCGGTTGAACGGCCGGCCCCGGCAGGCCAGCCACCGGCTCCGGCGGAAGGCGCGCCGGCTCCGGCGACTGAACGGCCGAGCCCGGCGAACGGACCGCCGGGGCCAGTAGGTGAGCTGCCGGCCCCGGCAGACGAGCGGCCGGGGCCGGCGAAAGGCCCGCCGGCGGATCGGACGCGTTAGATCCGCTCCAGCTCCCGCAACGTCCGCGAATCGTCCACCGCATTGCCGGTATTGAGGGTCGAGGCGGGCTCGAAGAGGAGGATCTCCACCTCTTCCTCCGCCACCGGCCGGTGCTCGACGCCGCGGGGGACGACCAGGATCTCCCCCTCCTCCAGCCAGACGTGGCGGTCGCGGAATTCCATGCGGAAGCGCCCCTTGAGCACCATGAACAGCTCGTCCTCCTGGTCGTGGTGGTGCCAGACGAACTCCCCGGCGAATTTCGCCAGCTTCACCTGCTGGCCGTTGAGGTCGGCCACGACCTTGGGGCTCCAGTGGTCGGAGAACGTGGCGAGCTTCTGACGGAGGTTGACCTTCCCGATCGGTTCCATGCCGCTCCTTTCACGCTTCTTGCAGTATAGCCCGGGGTAGAATGCCGCGAGGCGCCCGCCCTCCAGCCAGGACGGCGGGCTTCACTGGGGAGACGGGTCATGAAAAAGAGCTCCATCCTTTGTCTGCTCGCCCTGTCGGCCGGGTTCTTCGCGGGATCTCCCGCGCGGGCCAAGGGGACGGTCTGCGAGATGCGCTTCACCCTGTCCGGCTGGTCGGCCTTCTACAAGACCGCCAGCGGGTCCGGCACGATCACCTGCGACAACGGCCAGAAGGCCAAGGTCGGCCTCAGCTCCAAGGGGGGCGGCCTGACCGCCGGCAAGTACAAGATCCGCGACGGCTACGGCAAGTTCTCCGAGGTCGCCGACATCTCGGAGCTGTTCGGGGTGTACGTCGAAGGCGGGGCCGAAGCCGGAGCGGTCGCATCGGCCTCGGCCCAGGCCCTGACCAAGGGGGAGGTCTCGCTCGCCCTGGCCGGCCACGGCACCGGCGTCAACCTCGGGGTGAGCTTCGGCAAATTCATCATCACGAAGCGGTGACGCCCACGCTCCGCGTCACCGGCGAGGTCTTCGCGCGGTTCCCCGAGGTCGTGCTGGGCGTCGTCGTCGCCCACGGAATCGACAACACGGGGGACGGCACCGGGCTGGCCGGCCCGCTCCGCCAGGAGGAGGAGCGGGTCCGCGCGTCGCTCACAGGAATCCAGATCGCCGAGCACCCGCACATCGCCCCCTGGCGCGAGGCCTACCGGCAATTCGGCGCCAAGCCCAAGGACTACCCCTCCTCGATCGAGAACCTGGCGCGCCGCGTCCTCAAAGGGTGGTCCGTGCCGCACGTCAATCCGCTGGTCGACCTCTACAACACGATCTCCCTGCGCCACCTCCTGCCGGTGGGCGGCGAGG
>QHVW01000360.1 GCA_003223675.1 Acidobacteriota bacterium | reverse complement strand
ACCCACGCCGACCGCTGGAAGACCGCCTTCGCGAGCGCGGGGGTGAGCAAGCTGGTCTTCCCGTCCTGGCGGTTGATCAACCGGGCCAAGTACGAGCTCGCGGCGCAGATGGTGGCCCTGATGGACCCTGGCCGCGTCTCGAAGCTCGCCGACATCCTGAACACCCACCGCGACCGTTTCCTCTTCGACTGCGGATTCCTCCAGGGCGACCGGCAGAGCGAGCAGGGGCGCCAGGCCCATTGGCAGATCCGCGACCGGCTGGCCAAGCAGGTCAACGCCGGCCTGGAGGTCGCCGACGTCTACCAGCACATCCACAAATATCACGACGAGCTGGTCTCTCTCTCCGAGAGCATGTACACGGAGAAGAACTCGGTCGAGATGGGGAACGAGGTGTGGAAGAAGCTGGCGAGCCTGTGGGGCGACCCCTACTCGCCGGGCAACGAGGGGGACTGGCCGAAGCAGATCCGGGAGAACCGCCGGGCCCTGGCCAGGGAGGTCCACGCGCGGCTGCCGGCGGTGATCGAAGACTACCGGCGAAAGCCGGCGGTGGGGCTTTCCGGGGTCATGGCTCTGCTGAAAGAGATCCTGGAGCTCCTCGATCGGCCGGCCGAGCAAGCACGCTACACGGACTGGTTCCGCCAGCAGCGGCAGCCGCTCAAGCGGACGATGGACGACAGCCAGAAGCTGTGGAACAAGCGGCTGCAGAACGCCCATCGGCCCTCGACCGGATTCGGCTCCAACACCGACAATCACCAGGCCGCCGTGCGCCAGGCCGCCGACGCCCTGGAAGAGCACTGGCGGGCGCGCGTCGAGGACTACATCTGCGACCAGGCGCCGGAGGCCCTGAAGGCCATCCGCTCCTCGCTCATCGAGCAGCTCGGCCGGCTCGAGCGGATCGCCGAGAAGCTCCAAGCCCTGGAGGCGGAGTACCAGAGCTTCGCCCAGTTCTACAACGTTCCGCAGAATTCGGACATCGTCCACGAGATGGCCCTGCCCGCCGGCCTGGGGGACCTCCTGGAGCCCTACCTGGGCCGCCAGCCCGAAGAGCGCAGCCTGCGCCTGCAGAGGCTTCTCGACAAGGGGTTGCGCCAGATGGGCCTCGAGACCCTGGAGCAGATCGGGGACAAGCTTGCCGGCGAATACGAGAGATTCCGCGACAACCTCTCGACCCAGGCCTTCTATGCCTTGCGCGGCCAGGATGGCAAGACCGTAGCCTTCGTCGAGAACCCCGACGACGCGGTGGACGGCTTCATCGAGCGGTATTCGATCTTCAAGGTCCTCAAGGACAACTTCAACGTCCAAGAGCGCGGTAAGCTCTTCGATCAGCTCTACCGCAAGGGCCTCCCTTGGGCGCAAAAGAACCGCTCCGATGCGATCTCCACCGAGTTCAAGCCGCACGGCGACGCCTTCCTGGGCTGCGTCGTCGACGGTGAGAACAAGGAGTACAAGGACATCGCCATCGAGATGGTCACCCGGATGCAGGCCGCGGCCGCGCAAGCCGGGACCGCGAGCCTCTTCTCTCCCCGGCAGGTAAAAGCCTCCGATGGCTCCGAGATCATCTTCTACACCGAGCTGACGGCCTTCCCGGCCTACTACCTGAGCGAGCTTTCCGAGCTCAAGCGGCACTACGAGTCGCTCCTGAACGACACCCGGAGCGTCACCCCCCTTCACATCGACCAGGACTACCACCAGTTCCAGCCGCTCATGCCGTTCAGCCAGGGGCAACTGGCGAGCTACAGGCACGCCTGGCAGGTCTTCATCCAGGCCCAGATGCTGGGGCTCGTCCGCAGCCTGCGGCTGCGCGCCGACGACGACGTGCGCCTGGTCTACCAGTGGCGCCGGAAGGTCGGAGCCTTCGACGTCCAGTGGACCGACCTCGGCGCGGAGGGCCGGCTCATCGAAAGCCTGATGCTCGACCCGATTCTGCGCGGCCGCCTGCAGGGGGAGGTCCTGGCCGAGAAGGAGCGTTTCCTCGCCACCCCCGGGGAAGGGAGTCTCTATCACCTGATCGCGCTCGCCGACTACTACACTTTTTGTGTCTTCCCGGTGACGAGCGCCCCCGGGGCGAAGCAGGGGATCAAGCTTTCCCTGGGCTCGATGCAGAACCTGGTGGCGAACGACCTGCGCCAGGAGTGGCGCATCGAGCAGAAGCGCACCAAGACCGACCATCTCGAGGAGGAGGTGCAGAAGGTGCTCCGGACGCTCGCCACCTGGAGCAGGCCGATCTACCGGGATCCACAGCAACTCGTGCCCAGCACACCGGAGGTTCCCAAGGCGGACCGCCAGTTGGAGTGGGGCCTCTCCGAGGAAGCCGCCGAGGCCATCCGCGCCTTCGTCGCTCAGGGGCTCGTGCCGCAGACCCGGGACCGCGTAGGCAACCTGATCCTGCGCTTCCCTCGGCTGGCGATCGACTGGCCCTATTTCGAGGACAACGAGAACCGGCGCCAACTTTCGGCGGCCGCCACCTGGTCCTATCGCGGCGATCAGGGACAGGAACAGGGGCTCTCGGCCCGCGAGGTCGCTGAACGCGTCGCGCGGAAGCCGGAGGGGACCCATAGCGTCTGGACGAAGGGCATGGACAACTGGAAGGATGCCCGCGCGGTGCCGGAGATCTCTCGTCTCCTGGCGACGCTCGGCGGATCGCCGCCGCAATCCGCGGCGACCGCTCCGCCGGCCCCGCCCTCTCCGACTCCCAGCCCGCGGCAGGAGGAGGACGACGTGCCGCCGCCGCTACCGGGAGCGGAGGACCCGGGCCCCCTCTTCCATTACGCCTGCGACGCCGAGACGGTCGGCAAGCTGCCGGCCGGCGAGATCGCCAGGCGTGTCGCGGCGTCTCCCGACCGCGCCCATCGGGTATGGGCCCGGTCGTTCGGCACGGCCTGGAAATCGCCGCTGGACGTGCCGGAGATCGCGGAGCGGATCCCGGACGTGCCACCGCCACTCGCCTGAGGCCGTGGAGGAACGAGTTGGGGAATGGAAGGACGACACAGCGGGGCTCACCGTCGGCCGAGGCTGGACCGCAGGGAGAGATCACGGGCAGCACGCGTGACGAGATTTTCCGGTGGATGGCGCATGTATCTCTGACAGTCCTTGTACGCGTCAGAGACCGGCCAATCCTGGCCGAGGTCTCACGAAGGAGGTCCCTATGAAGCGGAAATGTCTCATGCTTGGATTCGCTGCTCTGCTGAGTTATTGCTCTTTCGCCGCCCAGGCGGCGGTGGGGCGCGATGACGGCGGCCCGTCGAAGTCGCCGGTACGCCACGCGCTGGGGGGAATTTTCCACTTCCCGAAATCTCAATCGCAGGAGAAGCGGTACATGAACTGCTCCTGGGCCTGCGCCAACGGGACGGGGGGAAGCGCGACGGTGATGACGGCCGATACGTGCGCGGCCATCTGCGATGCCGCTTGCGGCGGCCCCTGCACTTATTGAGGTCCTGACGGGCGACTGGCGCCGAGGGGGCTGCTCCCTCGGCGCCAGTCGGCGGGGGGAGAGGCTCATGCTACGATTCCCCTACGGCGAATCCGGCCGGGCGGCCGGCCGCGATCCATTGGAGACTTCGGCATGTCCACTCCCCTCACCGGCCGGGACACCTCGTCCCGGCCTGGCCCCGGCTCGCAGTTCACGGCGGAGAGCATCCTCCGCGACTATCGGCTGGCCTTCCAGAGCCGTCAGGCCAGCCTGATCGGCCGGCGGGAGGTGTTCACCGGCAAGGCCAAGTTCGGCATCTTCGGCGACGGCAAGGAGGTCGCCCAGGTCGCCCTGGCGCGGGCCTTCCGCCCCGGCGACTTCCGCTCCGGCTACTACCGTGACCAGACCCTCATGATGTCCCTCGGCCTGCTCACCGTGGAGCAGCTCTTCGCCCAGCTCTACGCCGACGCCGATCTCGAGCGCGAGCCCTGCTCCGCCGGCCGCTCGATGACCGCCCACTTCTCGACCTGCATGCTGGACGGCGCCGGCGAGCTGCGGAACCTCGCCGACCTGCTGAACTCCTCCGCGGACGTCTCGCCCACCGGCTCCCAGATGCCGCGCCTGGTGGGGCTCGCCTATGCCTCGCGCCTCTACCGCGAGCTGCCCGGGCTGGATGGCCGGCTCTCGAAGAACGGCGACGAGATCGCCTTCGGCACCATCGGCAACGCGAGCTGCGCCGAGGGGATGTTTTGGGAGGCGGTCAACGCCATCGGCGTGCTGGGCGCGCCGGCGCTGATCTCCATCTGGGACGACGGCTACGGCATCTCGGTCGGCAACGAGCACCAGATCACCAAGGGGGACCTTTCGGCCGTCCTCTCCGGCTTCCGCCGAGCCCCCGGCAGCCGCCAGGGGTACGACCTCTACACGGTGAAGGGGTGGGACTACGCCGGCCTGTGCGAGATCTACCTCTCCGCGGCCCAGGTGGTGCGTGTCGAGCACGTGCCGGCGCTCGTCCACGTCATCGAGATGACCCAGCCGCAGGGGCATTCCACCTCCGGCAGCCACGAGCGCTACAAGCCCAAGGAGCGGCTGGCCTGGGAGACCGAATTCGATCCCATCCGCAAGATGCGCGAGTGGATGATCGCCCAGGGGATCGCCACCGCCCGCGAGCTCGACGAGGTCGAGGCCGAGGATCTCCGTATCGTCCGCGCGGCGCAGCGCCGGGCCTGGGAGGCGTTCCGCGCTCCCATCGAAGAGGAGAAGCGGATCGCCCTCGGAATGCTCGACGAGCTCGCCCGCGAGGCCGCCGATGCCGCCGCCGTCCAGGCGATCCGGCAGGAGCTCGACAAACAGCCCAACGCCCTGCGCCGGGACGCGATGGCCGCCCTGCACAGCGCCCTGATCGCCACCGCGGGAGAGGACCTGCCCACCGCGCGCCGCATCATCGCCTGGAAGCGGGAGGAGGACCGCGCCAACGCCGAGCGCTACGGCTCGGACCTCTACAGCACCACCTCGCGCTCCCCCCTGAAGCTCGCGCCCGTGCCGGCCGTCTACGCTCCGGACGCGCCGGTGGTCAACGGCTTCGAGGTGCTCAACGCCTGCTTCGACGCCGCCCTCGCGCGCCTGCCGAACCTGGTCGCCTTCGGCGAGGACGTCGGCAAGATCGGCGACGTCAACCAGGGGCTCGCGGGGCTCCAGGCCAAGTACGGGCCGCTGCGGGTGGCGGACACCGGCATCCGCGAGGTCACCATCATGGGGCAGGCGATCGGCCTCGCCCTGCGGGGCTTCCGGCCCATCGCCGAGATCCAGTATCTCGACTACGTCCTCTACGGTCTCCAGATCCTCTCGGACGACCTCGCCACCCTGCGCTGGCGCACCAAGGGGCGGCAGAAGGCGCCGGTGATCGTGCGCACGCGCGGCCACCGCCTGGAGGGGATCTGGCACTCGGGATCGCCCATGGCCGGCCTGCTCAACCTCGTCCGCGGCATGTGGGTCTGCGTGCCGCGCAACATGACGCAGGCGGTGGGCTTCTACAACACTCTCCTAGCGGGGGACGACCCGGGGCTGGTGGTCGAGGTGCTCAACGGCTACCGGCAGAAGGAGAAGCTGCCGGCGAACGTCGGCGAATTCCGGCTGCCGCTGGGCGTGCCCGAGGTGCTGCGGGAGGGGAGCGACGTGACCGTGGTCACCTACGGCGCCTGCTGCCGGATCGCCCTCGAAGCGGCCCAGAAGCTCGCCGAGGTGGGGATCGAGACCGAGGTGATCGACATCCAGACCCTGCTGCCGTTCGACCTCCCCGGCCACATCCTCAAGTCCCTCCGCAAGACCAACCGCATCGTCTTCGTGGACGAGGACGTGCCGGGCGGCGCCACCGCCTACATGATGCAGAAGGTGCTCGAGGAGCAGGGCGGCTACCACTGGCTCGACGCCGAGCCGCGCACCCTCACCGGCAAGGAGCACCGCCCCTCCTACGGCTCGGACGGCGACTACTTCTCGAAGCCCAACCGGGAGTCGATCTTCGAGGCGGTCTACGAGCTGATGCATGAGGCGGATCCGCAGGGGTATCCGATTTTTTACCGGTGACGTCCTCGGGAGCCCTGCCCTTCGAGGCCTCACCCCCTGGCCCCCTCTCCACTTCGTGGAGAGGGGGAACGTAGCTGAGCCGATCTTGCCGAATCTGCAAGATCTCGATCTCTGGGCCCTCCCTCTCCACGAAGTGGAGAGGGACCGAGGGTGAGGCTTCGGAGGGCAGGACGCCCCGAGGGCAAAGACGTATGTAGGAGCACGGGCCTCACCCCGCCGGCCCCTTCTCCCTCCGCGCCCGCTTCAGCATCTCCCGCCCCTTCGAATACTCCGGGAACGTCCGCACCGCCCGTTCCAGCAGCGGGATGGCCTTGTCCGGCCGCCCCTCCTCCAGCCAGAGATCGGCGCGGTCGACGAGAGCGTCGTAGCTCTCGCCGCCGGCCGCGAAGAGCGCGTCGAGCCGGCGGATGGCGCCGGCGCGGTCCCCCCGCTGGCGCTGGAGGCGGGCGAGGTGTACGGCGGAGATGGTGTGGGTGGGGGAGCGGCGAAGGACCTCCTCGAAGGTCGTCTCCGCCCGCGGGATGTCCCCCCGCTTCTCGTAGAGCACCGCCAAGTTGGCCAGCGGCGGCACGGCGTCAGGGTCCAGCCGGCGCGCCTGCAGGTATTCGCGCTCGGCCTCGTCGAGGTGCCCCCGGTTGTACAGGGCCATGCCGAGATTGTTGCGCGCGATCTCCGAGCTCGGCGAGGTGCGCACGGCGGCTCGGAACAGGGTGAGATCGCTGCGGTAGATCGCGGCGCGCGCGCCGCCGGCGATCCCCAGGGCGATGAGGAGGGCCAGACCGAGGGCCGCCGTCGCCTTGCGGGCGCGGCCGTGGAGGATCTCCGCCAGGCGGCCCGCCAGCAGGCCGCAGAGCCAGGCGAGGCCGATCGAGGGGAGGTACAGATAGCGCTCCGAGAAGTTGGAGCCGCCGATCGAATTGACCATCAGCACGGGGAGCAGGAAGGCCACGATCATGGCGAGCGGCAGGAAGACCTCCCGCCGCGCCCGGCCGCTCCAGGCGGCGGCCAGGAGCCCCAGGAACGCCACCCCCAGCGCGAGCAGGCCGGCGATCGCCACCGGCGAGAGCAGGGTAGGGGTCGGCACGCTCGCCAGCACCCGGGCCGGGAACGGGACGAGGAGGAAGGCCAGGTAGCGCGCGAAGAGCCCTCCCGCGAACGCCACGGCGCCCGCCGGAGAGGAGGTCACGCCGTAGCTCCGCGGCGAGAAGCTCCCCAGGGCGTGCAGGCGCAGGGCGACGTAGACGGCGAAGACCGCGACGTACGGCAAGAGCCTCCTGGAGGCCCGGCGGATCGCGGCTCCCAGCGACCCCTCCCGCCGCCATTCGGCGGTCTCGACGGCGCCGAGCACCAGGAGCAGCGCCGTTCCCGGCTCTTTGGCGAGGCAGGCGAGGAGATAGCAGAGCGGGCCAGCCCATCCGGCCCCCTCCCCGCGGTCCTTGCGCGACAGGTAGGAGTAGAGGGCCGCCAGCACGAAGATCGCCGTCAGCGGATCGACCTGATCGCCGATCCAGGCCACCGCCTCGGCGTGCGCCGGGTGGACGGCGAACAGCAGCCCGGCGGCGAGCGCCGCGACGTCCCCCCGCCGCCCCGAGAAGAGCCGCAGCGCGCCGTAGGCCACCAGCAGGGTGACGGCGAGGTGGAGCGCCACCGAAACGGCGTGGAAGGCCGCCGGCTGCAGGCCGAAGCCCCGCGCCACCAGGGAGTAGAGGAGGCCGAACATCGGCCGGTAGTAGTTGGACGGCTCGGTGCCGCGGTCCATGTAGAAGCCCCAGAAGGGGCGGGTGAGGAACAGCCAGGGGCCGCGCGGATCGCGCAGCCAGGGATTGCGCTCGATCTGCACGTGATCGTCGTAGACGAATTCGTAACCGACCGACGCGCCGTAGACGGCGAGGACGGCGAGCGCGAGCAGCGTTGCGCCCAGGGCGGGGCGGGAGAGCCTCATGGCGGATAATCTTCTTCGATCTGGAAATCGGGTGCTATCATGCACCGCCTTTGAGCACACGGAGCCGCGGATGAGCCAAGACACCACTTCGGCCGGGGTCAAGCTGAGCGTCGTGATCCCGGTCTACAACGAGCGTT
>QHVW01000359.1:8221-17714 GCA_003223675.1 Acidobacteriota bacterium | reverse complement strand
CCATCAGGCGGAGGACCTCGGTCTCGCGCGGGGTCAGGGGCTCGACGAGCACCGGCTCGGGCGCGGCGGGCAGCGGATGGGCCCGGGCGCCTTCGAGCAGCGCCGCGGTGAGGGCCGGCTGGAGGTGGGTGCCGCCCGCGGCGAGGGTCTCGACCGCCGCGACCAGCTCGCCCAGGGTGACGTCCTTGCGGAGATAGCCGCGCGCTCCCTCGCGGATCGCCTCCAGGGCCAGGGCGCGGTCGTCGAAGGTGGTCAGCACCAGGCAGGGGGGCGCGCCGGGACGGTCTCGTAAAGCCCGGAGAACGCCGAGGCCGTCGAGCTTGGGCATGCGGACGTCGAGGAGGACCACGTCCGGACGGTCCTCGCCTATGCGGCGCAGGGCCTCCTCGCCGTCGGCCGCCTCGGCGGCGACCTCGATGCGGGGATCGAGCTCCAGCAGCTTGCGGATCCCCTGGCGGACCAGCGTCTCGTCCTCCACCAGGAGGGTGCGGATGGCGGCGGTCATTACGCCCCTCTCCGCAGCGGCACCAGGGCCTCGACGGCGAAGCCCATCCCCGGCCGCGTGGCCACCTCCAGGCGCCCGCCGGCCCGCTCCAGCCGCTCACGCATGCCGGCGAGGCCGCGTCCGGCCGCCACCTCGGCGGCGCCCCGGCCGTCGTCGCGGGCGCGCACCTCGATCGTCCCCTCCTCCTGGACGACGTCGAGCCAGAGGTTCTCGGCCTGGGCGTGCTTGGCCGCGTTGGTGACGATCTCCTGGCAGCAGCGCAGGAGCAGATGGGCCAGCTCCGGGTCCTCGACCGCCAGCCCCGCCGGCAGGCCGAGGTGGACCCGCGGGCGCGGGATCTCCTCGATCAGCCCCTCGAGCGAGCGCCGGAGGTCGAGCCGCTCGGCCCTGCCGAGGGTGTCCACGATCTCGCCGATGTCGGTGAGCAGGCGGCGGCTGATCGACTGGGCCATGGCGATCGCCTCGCCCTTTTCCTCTCCGGCCTGATGGCCGGCGCGCTCCAGGTTGAGGCTGAGCGCCACCAGCCGGTGCCCCACGGCGTCGTGGAGCTCGCGGGCGATGCGCAGCCGCTCGGCCACCCGGCTGCCATGGGCGAGGATTTCGCGGGCGGCCCGCAGCTCGGCGTTGGCGCGCGCCTCGCGGTGGAGCGCCTCGATGGCGAGGAAGACCAGGATCTGGAATCCGAGATACGGGGGAATCAGCATCAGCGCCGGCCGCAGCGACCAGTGAATGGTGATCGCGATCCCCAGCAGGAGCGACTGGACGGCGATCCAGAGCAGCCCCGTCCGTCCGGAGACCCGGGGCGCGAGCTGCATGGCCACCAGCACCAGGAGCGCCCCCTCGAAGCCGTCGCAGAGGAAGAGGACGAGCGTCATCACGCACGCGGCCTGGAGAGCCAGGAGGGAGAGGTCGAGGCGGCGGGTCCGCTCCCGGCCGGCCGAGGTGACCCAGAAGGCGGCGGCGAAGAGGAGCCACGCCGTGAGCCAGACGGCGAAGGCGCCGGGCTTCACCTGATCGCGCTGCAGCCAGATGGGCACGGCCACGCCGAGCCAGACGGCGAGCCCTCCCCAGCGCTGCAACCGGTGCGACGAGGTCATGGAAGGATCTTACGCTCTCGCGAGGCCTGCCCGCATAGGCCGAAAGACATAGGCGGCGGGTATACCTGGCGCCAGATGCGGAGGGCGGGGGCGCTCTCTAGGATGGGTTTCCGAAGGAGGAAGCCCATGACCCTTTCCCGGAGAGACCTGATCCAAGGAGGATTGCTCATGACCGCCGGAGCCCTCGCCGCCAGCGCAGTCGCCGCAGCTCAAGCCCCCGCCCAGCCCTCGGCCCAGACATCGATCCCCGACCGCGGGCCCCGTCTCGATCCCGATCTGGTGCGTGAATTCGTGATCGCCGGCCACCACGATCTCAACCGCGTCCGCGAGATGATCGATCAACATCCCACCCTGATCAACGCCGCCTGGGACTGGGGTGGTGGCGACTGGGAGACCGCCCTCGGCGGCGCCTCGCACATGGGGAACGTGCCGATCGCGGAATTCCTGCTCTCGCGCGGGGCCCGCATGGACGTCTTCTGCGCCGCCGCCACGGGCAAGATCGAGATCGTCCGCGCCTTCCTGGCGGATGATCCCAAGGTGATCGATCTCAAGGGGCCGCATGGGATTCCGCTGATGCGGCACGCCCAGGCGGGGAAACAGGAGAAGGTGGTGGAGCTGCTGAAAACCCTCATCCCTGACCCCTCTCCCGTCATGCCCTCACCGGGAGAGAGGAAGAAGCCCGGGTAGATTCGTAGGGGCGGCCCTGTGTGGCCGCCCTGGGTGGGGGCTCGAAAACAGGGCGGCCACACAGGGCCGCCCCTACAAAACGTTCCGCGGACAGGCCCCCCTCTTCTCCCCGGCAGGGGTGGGCGGAGGGACGGGAGAGAGGGGTTGGGGAGTGAGGGTGCCGGTGAATTGGAAGCGGGTGTCCCCCGCCCAGAAGTTGCGGTAGCTCGCCCGGATGTGGTTGGCGGGGGTGGCGCAGGAGCCGCCGCGGAGCACGCGGACGTTGTCCATGAATTTGCCGTTGTACTCCATCAGGGCCCCCTCGAACGGCCGGTAGCCGGGGTAGGGCTCGTAGTGGTTCGAGGTCCACTCCCAGAGGTCGCCGCCCATCTGCGCCAGACCCGGGCCGTTCGCTTCCGCGGGCCGGGGGTGGAGGGCGCCGCTGTCGAGATAGTTCGCGCCGGGGAAGCCGGAGACGCGCGCCGCGTGCTCCCACTCCCGCTCGGTGGGGAGGCGCGCCCCCTGCCAGCGGGCGTAGGCGTCCGCCTCGTAGAAGCTGACGTGGCAGACCGGCTCGTCCGGATCGACGTCGCGCACGCCCGCGAGGGTCCACAGCCGCCAGCGGCCGCCGTCCTCCTCCCGCTCCCAATAAAGGGGGGCCGTCCACTCCTGCTCCCGGACCTTGGCCCAGCCGTTCGACATCCAGAGCAGGGGATTGCGGTAGCCGCCGTCCGCCATGAATTCCAGATACTCGCCGTTGGTGACCAGGCGATTCATCAGCGCGAAGCCGTCGAGCCACCCCTTGTGGACGGGCATCTCGTTGTCCCAGCACCATCCCCCCTCGACGTTGCCGAATTCGTGCAGCCCCCCCGCGAAATCCACCCAGCGCGCGGCCGGCGCGCCGTGGCCATTGGTCGCCGGGGCGGGACGATAGGCCTCGCGGAGCTCGGGGACGTTGCTCCCCAGAATGTGCTTGAGCTCGGTGACGAGCAGCTCCTGATGCTGCTGCTCGTGCTGGATGCCGGTGAAGGCGAGGAAGCGGAGGCGGTCGAGATCCGCCTCCGGCGCCGTGCGGATCAACTCCTCGACGCGGCCGTCCACCGATTCGCGGAAGCGGAAGACGTCCTCGTTGGTGGGCCGGGTGACCAGCCCGCGGTGGTCGCGGCGGATGCGGGGCCCGAGCGACTCGTAGTAGGAGTTCATGACGAACTCCAGCCTGGCATCCTCCTGCGAATAGAGGCCGAACGGCTCCAGGATGTTCTTGGCGAAGAACCAGCTCGTATGCCCGAGGTTCCACCACGGCGGGCTCACGTCCGGCATCGACTGGATGCGGTAGTCCTCGGCATGCAGAGGCCGGCAGAGCTCGACGCTCAGGTTGCGGGTCTCACGGTAGCGGTGCAGCAGCTCGTTGCGGTCCACGGTACGCCCTCCCAGGGGGGCATTGTAGCGCGGCGGCTCGCGACTGGCCGGAGGGCCCGGTGACCGTAGTAGACTTGAGTCGACTCGGAGGGCAGACGCATGAGCGCGGTTCGGTTGGAAATCCCTGAAGAAACGCTGATCAGCTTGAAGACGGACGCGGAGTCTTTTGGCCGGGACCTCAAAATGCTTGGGGCCGTCAAGCTCTTCGAATTGGGGAAGCTCTCGTCCGGCCGGGCAGCCCAGCTTGCAGGCATGACGCGGGTGGAGTTCCTCCTTGCCTTACGCCGTTTCAAGGTCTCTCCCTTTCAGATGACCGAGGACGAGCTGAGGCAGGACGTTCTCAATGCCTGACCGTCTGGTCATCAGCAACACCTCTCCCCTCCTGTATCTCCATCAGGTCGGCCATCTCGAGCTGCTACCGAGGCTGTATGGCCGGGTCCAGATTCCCTCATCTGTGCAGGAAGAGCTGCGGGCCGGCGCGGAACTAGGCGTCGCCGTTCCTGACTTGAGCTCGCTGGAGTGGCTGCAAGTCCAACCCCTTCGTGATACGACGCTACTCCCCGTCGTGATCGACCTCGGCTCAGGGGAAGCGGAAGCGATCGCCCTGGCTTTGGCCCATCCTGGAAGCCTGCTGATCCTGGACGATACCCTTGGACGAAGGATCGCCCGTTTGAACGGCTTGACCTACACGGGCACATTGGGCGTTCTGGTGAAAGCCAAGAAGGAGGGTCTGTTGCCAAGCGTCTCTCCCGTGATCGAAGCCCTCCGGAGCACCACGATGTACTTGACGCAAACGCTGATTGAGATGGTCCTCAGGGAAGCCGGGGAAACTTAGCCTCCAAGGCTTCCGGAGGACTTTCCGCTCTCCGGCGATCCGGTGCCAGCCCACACCTCCGGCCTCCGAGGTAAGGAGGGCCAGAGGGAACGGCCCCGCTACCGTTCCCCCTGGTACGTCGCTTGTCAAAGAACCTCCGCCGTCTGCCCTGAGCCCCGCGCCGCGGGCTCGACGCCCTTGGTGACGGCGGAGCCCCGCGGTCCAATAAGGCCTCTGGACAAACGGGTACGATGTACATACTATAAGGTCTCGGAAACGAGCTGTCAAGACCTTCCAGCGCGGGACGTCAGGCCGGCTCGGCCTGGCTCGACGGGGCTCTCGGGTCTCCTGGAGGGCTCTTCAAGGCGCATTCCCCGGAGTTCGGACGGCTTTCCCCGGAGGGAATGCGACACGAAGGGTGGGGAATGGCTCAGAAGCTCTTCGCGGCCCATTCCCTCCTCTTCGGACGGCTCGACGAGCGGGGAATGAGCCGTTCACTGTCCTTCGCGAGACGTGAAGAGCGGGGAATGCGGCGCGAAGAGGTCTTCGCAAGACGCGAAGGGCAGGGAATGCGGCTCGAAGAGGTCTTCGCAAGACACGAAGGGCAGGGAATGCGACGCGAAGAGGTCTTCGCGAGACACGAAGAGCGGGGAATGGGACTCGAAGAGGTCTTCGCAAGACGCGAAGGCCGGGGAATGCGGCGCGAAGAGGTCTTTGAAAGACGCGAAGTCCCCCTCGAAAGGGAGGAGGACGGGGGAATGAGGCTCGCCGGCCTTGTCGCGCGGCGCCTCGTCCCCGAGCTCTTTGACAATTGATGGTCCAAGCAGGGGAGCGGACGGGGAACGCTCCTCTGCTCCCACCTTTCATCGCGGCGGCCACACGTCGGGTCCCACGCGGCCGGGACCGGTGTGCGCCGCCGCCCCGCCATGTCCTTCGAGCTCCGGATTCTGAAGGTCGCCTTGCCGCGCGCCCACGGAGCGCGGAAGCCTGGGGCTTCAGCCCCAGGAACGAGCCCTCACAAAATCATTAAGCCCCAAAGGCGCGTAGGCAGGCACCTGGCCGGACAGGGAGATCGGCCCACAGAAGCCTTTGCTCCGGAGGATGCATATCGTGCCGCGCCGCTCGTAGATCACGCTCGCTCCGAGATTCTCAAGGAAAGGATCTTGCTCTCCAGCCGAGAGATAGGGGCGCACCCTCTTCAAGATGGAATGCATATCGTCCACGTTAGAACGTTCCTGCCGTGTCCTCTTATACATGTTCGGATAATCGAACCTACGCTGTTGCCATCCGTTAGCTTCCCTACGCTGATCCTCGCCTGAGCGCGAGGCACCCGCAGAGGATCGTCATCTTCGCTGTGGTCCTGCCGGGGCGTTGACATTGATAAGGAAGAGGGGTAGAATTAAGGAACCTTATAGAATAAGTGACATACGATGACGAAGAGATCAGTCCTTTGGGAGTGACTTCGACCACGATATGCATTCTGTGGGAAAACGGCGAAAGGTTGATCTTGAGGTTAGCCAAGCGGTAAGTCTCCGAGTCCTTCTCGCTCATCTACAACCGGGCTTCGTGCCCACAGCGAGGCTTGGAACACATAAGACGAAGGGGGAGAGTAATATGAAGAACCGATCTGGTAAGCTCGTGACAAGCACCTTTCAGCGATGGCTACTGACAGCCTTGGTGGTGGTTGCCCTGCCTGGCTGGCACGTTGCACACGCTGACCCGTCAAACCTGCTGTCCAACGGCGCCTTTGACGTGGTGGGACCGCTTGGTCCGTCCGTAACGGTTACCGACGTTGCGGGTCCTTCAGCCGCCAAGAAATGGACCGTGTTCCAGAACAATCCCAGCTTCATCACCACTGAGCTCTTGCCTTCGACCCGCGTCCCAGGTGGAACCATGATCCACGTTACCACCAATAATCCGGGCAATGGTCTGGTGCAGGTTTTTGGCGAGATTCACACCGGCCCGAAGGCAGTCGTTGCGTGTGCGTGGATTTTCCTCGTGCGTGGCACGGTTGGCATTGGCACTGGGGACGGCGGTCATACGGAACTGGATATGATCCTGACGAAGAAGGGCTCATGGGAGATGCTACAGGTGAGCAACGCCGTCTCCCCAGCCAATGAGTTTATCATCTACGCACTTGACCGGATTGTAACGCCTTTTGACTCAGACAACGAGTTCTATGTGGAGAGTGCTCAGGTGACGCGGACGCGCTCCTCCTGTAGTCCTCAATAGCACAAAGAATCACGTGGGTGGATGCCGCCGCATCGATGGAGCAAAGGAGGCGGCTATCCCTCGTGCTGCACCGGAGCGCTTGCCGCGCGGTAAGCTTCTGCGGCGTTCGCCGGCGTCTCTTGGAAAGGCATGAGCGATGAAATGGAATGAGGACTCAAGGAGTTTCGCACGAGGGGTGAGATATACGAGGGACTACCCGAAGCTGGATATCAACGCCCATTCCGATAAGCGCCTCCGGACGTTACTTCTGACCAAGTCGGAGCTCTGGAAAGACGAAGAAGAGTGGCGATGCGTGGTCCTCGAGGGTGGCCCCGCACAATGGTCGATTTCCCAAAAGGCACTGAAGGCGGTGATCTTCGGTACGCGGGCGAGTGCCGACCTGCGGGCGACCATCGCACATCTGATCGCGGCGCACAAGCCTTGGGTCGAGTTGCGAGAGATCGTAGAGGTCCCGTTCTCGTACGATCTTCAGGTCAGACCGCTACCAATTCAGCTTTCCGGCTCCTCAGGCGGGAGCGAGAGCTCTCCCGCCGGGTCGGCGGGGGCCAGCGAGAGCTCGCCTGATTCGGTGGCCAGCGACAACTGGCCCGACTCGCCCCCGGCCAGCGATAACTGACCCGGCGAGGCACCCGGGAGGCGGGATTGGATCTCGGCAATGGCCTGCCGCGTGGCCCGGACGAGATCCGGGCCGTGCGAGAAGCTCTCGGCCGCTTCCTCGAGCGGCAGAACGGCCGCCACCGAGCCGAGCCGGCCCAGCCCATTCGCCGCGGCCACCCGGACCTCCGCTGTTTCGTGCCGAAGGGCCTGGATCAGCGGCGGCTCGGCGGCCGGATTTCCGGTCGTTCCCAGAGCCTGGGCCGCGGCGACGGCGAGCTCATCCTTTTCGCGCGCCATCACCTTCGCCAGATCCTCGACGGCCGTTGCGGTGCCGTTGCGGCCGAGCGCCTCCAGGCAGGCGCGGGCCGTTTGGACGTGGCGCCCGCGCAAGGCCTGGAGGAGGATGGCTCTCGCGGTCTCGAACGGCAGCTCCGGGCCCAGAGCCGAGATGGCCTGCGCGCTGCTGTCGTCGTCCTCCTCGCTCCCCGCGAGCTGCAGGAGGACGTCGCGGCCTTCAGCGCCCAATTCCCTGGCGGCCCACAGCCGGACCTTGGGGCTCGCGTCCGAGCAGGCCCTGTGGAGGGCCTTGGCCGTCCTCGGATTTCCGGGTGATTCAAGGACCAGGAGGCGCAGGCTCTGGAGCCGCACTCCGGCCGCGGGATCCCGGCGGGCGTTGGTGGCCAGGCGGAGGATGAGCTCCTTGGGCCGCGCGAACCGCCGGCCAAGGGTGACGAGGCGGGGGAGGACGGAAGGGAGATGCCCTTCGAACATCTCCGCCTTGAGCTCGCCATCCACGATCTCCAGCCGGCACTCGGCGGTCACGCTGGCCAGCAGACCCCGCGCCTCCGCGTCGAGCAACGCGCACACGAGCCGCGCCGGCCCCTCTAGGTAGAACATGTTGTCGAAGGGCTCGTCTCCGACTTCGATCTCCTGGGCCCCCGGCGGAGGTTCCCACGGCTCGTGGTGGATTCTCACCTCGGAGAAGCCCGGCATCCCTGAGACCGCGACGACGACCTGGATGCCGGCGTCGAGCCCGCGAGCCTCCTCGATCCGCACCGCCACCGGTCCTTCTCGCGCCGCGAGCCTCAATCGCCGTGCCGAGGGGCTCGAGACCTCCTCCACCTCCAAGCGGGCAGACGCCGCGGCAAGCTGCCAGACCCCCAGGCGCCGGCGGTAGCGCAAGAGAGCCCCAGACATCCAGAAGGCGCCTTTGACGCCCATGACGGAACCGATCACCGCAAGCAAGATCCACATACCAGACATGCCAGGTCAGCCTCAGACCAACCGCACGACCGGCCTCTCGCGCATCAGCTCCCGATGCGTGAGGAGGTCCCGGACGGTGGCGATCAACCAGCGCTCGGCGCTGACGCCGAACGCGATCTCGAGACGGGGGCGGTGGTCGCGCGGGGAATGGGGTGGATCGAGATAGCCGAGAGTGGGGCTCGCCGCGTTGAGGGGCACGACGACCTGGGAGTCGCCGGATGTCCCGCCCACTTTGTGGAGGTCGCCGGCGGCGTCCCAGACGAAGCGCCGCTCGTCGCCGTCGGCGCGCGAGACCTCGCAGATGAGGAGCTTGAACAGGCTCTCCGGCTCGCCGAGCGCGCACGTCGGGACCAGTTGCCGCCTCCACAGCTCCGGAGAGGTGGGAAAGCGCGTCCCGCGGGGCACGATGATGGTGTGCTGGGCCTCCCCGGTTTTCGGATCGTGGGTGACGAACGCGTAGTCGTGCACGATGAAGTCCAGGGCGCCCATGCGGTCGCTGGCGAAGCAGGCGGCGCCGTAGGCCACGGCCTCGAAGGGCTGCCAGGCCCGCACCCGGCGCCGCTCGAAGCGCTCTTCGAACCATGGGAAGAAGCCGGGCAGGAGCGTCGAGCCTCCCACCAGCAACACGTCCTCCACGTCACTCGCGGCCACGTGGCCCTGCGCCAGGACCTCCTCCAGCGCAGCGGCCAGGCTGTGGTAGAACCCGTGCTCGTCCAGGATCTCGCGGAGACGGGCACGGGTGAGCGCCACGGACCTGCTGCCCGGCCGCGAGGGTCCCCCGGAGGTCGAGCCCCCGGGGCTCATCAGGAACGCCGTCTCGTCCTCGAAGTACACGGCCTCCTTCACCCGGCAGGCTTCGGCGAGCATCAGCCGCCGCCAGATGCGGGTGACCTCGTCATC
>QHVW01000359.1:0-7986 GCA_003223675.1 Acidobacteriota bacterium | reverse complement strand
CGCACCCGCTGCCCCGTCGTCCGCTTCACCTCGTGCAGGAGCTCGCGCAGAAACGCGTGAGCGGCATCGCGGGCGGTGAGGCTCTCACGCCCCACCCGCGCCAGCGGCCGGAGCGGCTCGCCGCTCAAGGCCGGCTTGAAGGTGGGCACGAACGACGGATGGACCACTCCCTGGTTGCGTTCGAGCGCCGGCCGCCCGATGACGGCTCGCCGGCCGATGAAGAACCGCCGCGCCAGGGGAGGCCAGCTTCCCAGACGGTCGAGCACCCCGAGCCGCTCGAGAAAGTGGACGGCCGACGGCACCAGGCGCGGCGCCGCGAGCGGATCTTCGGTGTCGGGGTTGCGGCCGATGTCGGGTGTCTCGACAAGGCGAGGCTTGCCCAGAGACTCGTCCCAGCACGCGATACCCGAGTTGGTGGTTCCCAGATCGAGGGCCCAGCCGGACATGGCAGGGCTCTATTATAGACGGCGCCGAGCCCCCCAATAGATCCCTGGCACTTTTTTACGGCACTGTTCAGGCGTTTGTTTGACCGGCTCCGGCAAGCGTCGTATCATCGCGCAACCACCTGCAATGAAGGACATACAGCTCGTTTGCGAGCCTGGGAGAGATCCATGACGAACGGCAGTCAGGACGTTTCGCGGATGGGGGCCTTCTCGACCACGGTGGCGTACGTCGCCCAGTTCTATCCGCTGTGGTTCACCTACAACCAGTCGCGGTTCGCCACCCACAACCGCCTGGTCGGCCCGGACCGGGTCAGCCCCCTCTATCACATCGTGGTGGCGATCAACGTCGACACGCTGTACACCAGCACGTTCCTGGAGCTGGCGGCCGAGCCGGTGGTCCTGACCATCCCTGAGACGCCGGTCACGTACTCGATGCTCACGCTGGACCCCTATGGCGACATTTTCAATTCGGGCATCCCGTCGCAGACGGCGGGGACCTACGCGTTCACCGGGCCCGACTATAAGGGGGTGATCCCCGACGGGATCACCCAGGTCCCGATGCCTCTCAACGTCTGCACGCTGATCTTCCGGGCCGACAAGTACTCCGCCACGGGTGAGGACCAGATGGCGGAAGCCGAGAAATTTCGCAAGACGCTGCGGATACAGACGCTCAGCGACTACGTCAAAGACCCCTCCGGAGGCGAGGCCTGGGTCCTGCCGGAGGTCGCCTTCGCCATCCCCTACAAGACGATCGCCGACAACCTGATCACGAAGGCGCCAATCACGTTTCTGAAGGAGCTGCAGACGGCGGTCGCGTCGTCCAACACGCCGCCGATGCTGCCGGCGGTGCAGAGGCTGTCGGAGCATTTCGACAGCCTGTTCGGCGACGGCAGCGCGAATCTGAACGAATTCAGCGCCGGCGCCCGGGCGGGCCACGAGCTCATCCTGGACCGGTACCTCACGCACACGGACGCGGAGAGGAAGCACTGGATCACGTTCCTCAACATGGGGGACTGGGGCGCCCAGGTCGTCGAGCGGTCGGGGATCACGGAGGTCATCCAGTATGGGAACGGGCGCAGCACGGCGGCGTACTACCACGCGTTCAAGGATGAGACGGGCACCCCGCTCGACGGCGACAACGGAGCGGGGTACGTCCTCACGTTCTCCGCGGAGCAGATCCCGCAGGCCAAGCGCTTCTGGTCGTTGACGGCCTACACCCCGGAGTCGATCGAGCTGATCGCCAATTCCGCGAACAAGTACGTGGTGGCCAGCTACGATCAGCCGGAGAAGGGGCCGGACGGCTCGGTCTCGATCTACATCGCCAAGGAGCAGCCCGCGGGCGCACCCAAGGCCAACTGGCTGCCGGTTTCGCACGGGCGCTTCAACGTGATGCTCCGCGTCTACGGTCCGGAGGGGAACGTCACCGGCGAGTATGTGCCGCCGGGGATCCGGAGGATTCAGGGTTGAAATAACCTCATCCGCCCGGGATCGAAATTCCGGGCGGCCTACTCCCCCTGCTGCACGGCCCCCTCGTCGGAGCTCATCTGCCAGCGGCCCAGGAGGCTGATGACCTCCTCGAGGAGCCCGAGGGTGGCCATCCGCCTTTCGAAGGCTTCCTTCAGGATCATGATCGCTCCGAACGCCTCGCGCTGGACCCGGAGGGCGAGGAACACGTCGCAGACCTCCAGCACCATCCGCTCGGTCTCTTCGTAGCGGCCCTGGCGCATCCAGACCAGCGCCAGCTCGAGGGAGGCGAGCGCGGTATGGAAGCCCATCCCTTCCCGCTCGAGCTCCTCCCGGACGGAGCGCAGGCCCTCTTCGGCCGTCTGCCATTCCCCCAGTCCCGCGCTGATCTGAGCCTGGATCCAGCGCAGCCGGAGCTGGTAGATGCGCCCCTTGAGCCGCTGCAGGTCGCCCAGGTGTTGCGCGAGCGCCCTCCTGGCCTCGTCGAGCTGGCCGCAGGCGACGAGGAACCGGACGTGGTTGTGGAGGGAGAAGAACAGCAGCTCCGCGTCGCGGGTCCGGTCGAGCAGCGACATCGCCCGCTGGTTGACCACGACGGCCGCCTCCGGCTGGCCGCTGTAGTGGAGATACATCGCCTTGGTGGCGAGAGCTTTGCCCGCCAGATGGGAGTCCCCGAGCTCCAGATACGCCGCATGGACGACGTCCAGGGCCGCGAACGCGAGATCGAATTTCCTGCGGGTTCCCAGATAGGACGCGTAGAGGTCGTGAAGCCTCGCCTTCAGGCGGGCCTCCTGGTTGCCCTGATGGAAGAAGGTAAAGGCGGCGCTGAAGGCCCCTGCGGCCTCGTCCAGATCGTCCGCGGCTCGCAACGCATTGCCGAGCTCGCCCCAGGCGCGGGCCTGCCAATCCGCCGCGTCCCGCTCGTCATGCCAATGCGGATGCAGGCGGCCGGCGACCTCCACCGCCAGACGGGCGAGCCTCTTCATCTCGCCGGGGTTTTCATGCCGGACGGCCCAACTGCGGTCGAGGAGGGCCCTGAGCGTTCCCAGGTCCCGGAGAGGGGCTTCCGGCCGGCCCACCAGCGCCTCCTGGCCTCCACCTCGCGCGAGCAGGACGGTCACCCTCTTCCGCCGGGTCTCCTCACGCCGGATATAGGACCGGTAGGAGCGGAAGGCGGCGGAGAGGTGGTCCAGCCGTTCGTTGGAGACCGTGCCGCCCACCCGCGCGGATTCAGCCGAGAGAGCGGACAGCAGGTGCCGGAAGTGGGGTCTCAGGAGAGCGCTGCACGACGCGCAACCTGCGAGCAGATGGCGGGCCGTCTGCCGGAATGCATCGGGAGACAGGGGTCGATTCGTGAACGTTTCCAATTGGACCAGGGTGGGATGCTCGCTCAAGGATTACTCCTTTTTCGAAGCTGATATCATCCAGGCGACACCAATCCCGTAGACCTATACAAAAAAGGGAATTTATCCCTCCGTTGCTGCAAAACAGAAGCTCTGAGAAATTATAACTCGAAGAGTAGGGAAAGGTACAGAAGGGCACCGCCTTCTGGAGCGGAGGGCGGTGCCCGCAGCCGCTCAGCCCTGGGGATTGAGGCCGGAGCCGATGGCGCTCCCGGAGTCGTTCACACCCGCGGTGCCGAGGGTCTGTCCGCAGCCGTTGGGATCGACGCAACTGCCTGCCTTCTCCCGTCCCGTGGCTGTTCCGGGATGCCGGTGCCCTCCCTGGGCCTGCCCCGTCCCGATCCATGGGGTCGCGACGCGTGCGCCCCAGAGGCCGGTCAGCCAGCTCCAGAGGCTGCCTGGGCCGGACGCGGCGTGAGCCTGCGCGGGGCCGGCCAGGGTGAGGACGACGACCAGAGCCCCTCCCGTGAGAAGGGTCCTCGCAAAAGATTGCTGCCTCATCTCAAATCTCCCTCCGTCCGCAAGAGCCGTTGCGAGGCCGGCATGGCCCCGACAGTCGCGGGCGCGAAAACTCTCCCAAGCTTTCTTTCGTAAAAAGAGGAGCTGGCAGATCACCGGACCGGGCCTGAGAGGCCGCGGTCGTCGACCGCCGCTACAGAGATAAGTGCCGGAGAGGCGCCCAAACGGTCCGGTAAAAGGTGTCAGGGGTCTCTTAAGACCGCCCCGCCGCCCACAGAATGCCCCCCAGGAGGTGCTGGGCGAAGGCGGGATCGGCGTAGGTCTCGGAGCGGTGTCCCAGCGTGGTGTACCAGGCCCGGCCGAGGCCGATCGGATGGCACCAGGCGATGGGGTGGTCGCCCATGGCGTCGCTGCCGGGACTGTAGCTGGACTCGTCGATGGCGAGGAGCACGTCGACGGCGTCCCGAGGGTCGGCCTTGAAGTTGTACCACTCGTCGGTGAAGGAGAAGCTCGCCGGGTAGTGCCGGGTGGAGGGATGGGCCGCGTCCTCGCGCAGGAGCGTGGCGGTCTGGATCGCCGGGTGGCTCACGAACCAGGCTCCTCTCCCGAGGAGCTGGCCGTAGAAGGGCCAGGCGTGCTCGGTGTCGGCCGCCGAGTGGACGCCCACCCAACCGCCTCCCTGGCGGATGTAGGTCCTGAAAGCCGCCTTCTGGGCGGCGTTCAAGACCTCGCCGGTCGTGTTGAGGAAGATCACCGCCCGGTACGCCTTGAGGCCCTGGGGCGTGAAGACCGCGGCGTCCTCGCTGGCGTCGACTCTGAAGCCGTTGGCCGCTCCCAGACTCTGGACCAGGGCGATGCCGTCGGGGATCGAATCGTGGCGGAAGCCGGTGGTCTTGGTGAAGACCAGGACGCGGAGCCTCCTGGCCGCGGCACCCGTTTCGTCCTGGCTGGCTCCCAGGGCGAGAGCCAGCGCGAACAGGACGATGGACGAAAGCCGCGCTGGGCCTCTCATCTTCCCGAGGTCAGATCTCATCTCCAGGCTCCGGCGGAACGTCGGGGACCTTCGCCAGGACGGCCAGGAATTTCTCCCGGCTGCCACGCTGCGCCCGCTGCTCCAGATAGTCCTCGGTCATCAGGGCCGACAGCTTCTCGGCGACGGCGGTGCTGATGAACTGATTGATCGAGATGCCATCCTGCTGCGCAAGCTCGCGAACCTGCTTGTGCAGGGAATCCGGTAATCTCAGGCTCAACGTGCTCATGATGGCTCCTTGAGGCTCCGGAGGAAGCCCCCCGGCGTGTCGATCCTCAGGCCGAGACGCTCCGCTCCCACGAAGTCCCGCGCGTTAAAAGTGACGATCGCCTCGCACCCCGCCGCGACCGCCAGCTCCAGGACCATGTCGTCCTTCGGGTCCGGCAGGCACGGCCGCCAGAGGAAGAAGATGCGCTGCCGATGGGCGACATGGCAGAGGAAGTCGAGCAGGTCCTCGATGTCCTGCCGGCTGTAGGGGCCTTCCAGGTCGCGAGCCAGGGCGTCTTCGTACTCCAGCACCAGAGGCACGGAGACGGCGATCTCGAACCGGTCTTCTCCCAGCAGAGAGAGCAACTGGTACGAGGCCCCTCGTCGCGAGCGGAGAGCCGCTACCACCACGTTGGTATCGAGCACCACCCGCCTCTGCTTCACTCTGGTATCATAGGCGATACCGGATATCCTGTCAAGGATCGGTTTCAGCCAGCGCGGCTTTTTGTGGTGGAGGAGGTAGCGGGCCTGGAGGGCCCGGTTGGCGACGGAGACGAAGGTGCGGAGCGGGGGAAGGTGGCGGAGATTTCCTCTCATACCCCTAGAAGACGTAAAAACGGGTCCAAAACTTATTCGTCCTAGAGCCGCTTGCGTTTGCGAGGGGGGGTGGGGAGCGGAAGGGCGGCGCTACACCTACCTACCGCGGATCGAGGCTGCCATAGAACGTCTCCCGCAGCGCTTTCTCCGCGGCCAAGTCGCCGAGGAGGTAGTGGACGTCGGCCAGCTTGAGAAGGATGGACACCTCCCGGGCGCCTTCGAGCTTGGCCTGGCCGTAGAGCTGGCGCGCCTCCGCGAGGTCCCGGCGGGCGAAGGCGGCGTCTCCGGCGCGCTCCAGCCAGGCCCCGGCGGGCGCCTTCACGTCCTGGAGGCGCCTGGCCATCTGGAGCGCGTAGTCCCGGGCCTCGGCCGTCCGGCCCTCCAGCATGGCGAGGTGGAAGCTCTGCTCGCTGGCGATTCCCAGGGCGCGCCAGCGCTTCCAACCCTGTGGATCGCCGGCGCGCAGGGCGGCGATCACGCCGTCGCTCCAGTCCCCGCCGGCGAGACGGCCCAATGGGGGCTCGCGGCGGAGCGCCTCCGCGGCGGCGGGCTCAAGCCAGGCGCGGGCCTCTCCCAGATCCCCCCGCTGGGCGGCGATCAGCGCGGAGGCCAGGGCGTAGCGGGGATCGTTCCCCCATCGGGTATGGAGATCCACCAGGAGATCGTCCACCTCCGGCCAGCGCTTCAGGGCGGTCAGGGCCAGCAGGCGCGAGAGGCCGATGATCCCCGCCTCCGGCGATTGCCGGGCAGCCGCGTCGAACGCCTTCAGGGCCTCCTCGGCCTGCCCCTTTGCGAGCTCGGCGCAGCCCGCCTTCCAGAGCGCCACGGCCTGGAGCTTCGGCGGCGCGGAGGGATCGATCGCGGCCGTGGGGCCGGGGGCGAGCAGCGCTTCGAGCGCCTCCAGACGGCCGCCCGCCCGCGCCTCGGAGAGGTCCTGCCGGGAGAGGGCCGCCTCGCTCAGATTCAGGACCGGCGGGCAGGAGAGCGGGCTTCCCGGCTGCCGGAGCTTGCGAAACTCGCTCGCCTGCTCCGCGAACAGGTCCACGAAGAATTTGCGGCGGCCCGGCGCCACGAATTCCGGACGCCGGGCGTCCGGATCGGAGCCGAGGACGACGTCGTCCAGGTAGTAGACGACGTTCGACTTATCTTTCAGATCGCCGATGAAGGAGAAGACGTCCACGGCGGCGCCGGGCTGCGAAGAGGCGTTCGGCTGGCTCTTCAGGGAGACCACCGGCTTGGGATTCCCCTCCTCAGCGATCCGCAGGTCGTACCGCCCGCGCGCCACGTCGTAATCGACGTCGATGCCGTACCAGGTGAAGGGCTTGATCCTCAGGAGGCGCTTCGGGATGCTGTCCGAGACGTGCCGGAGCACGCCGTTCTTGACGATCAGCCAGAGGGCGATGCCGTCCTTCCCGAGCTCGAACCAGCCCGGGCCGGCCAGGGCGACGTTCAGCTCCGCGCGGGGATTGGTGACCAGCAGGGCGAAATGGAGGAAGAGCCGGCCGTCCCGGCGCTCGGGGAAGAACCCCTGCAGCTCCGGGAAGTCGCCGTCGCCCGCCACGTCCCGGATCTCCAGCGAACGGTAGCCACTGACGTGGAACGCCGTCGAGAGCTGGACGCTCCCCTTGGCGTGGCGGAAGACGGTGAAGGTGTCCGGTCCGGTGTCGGTGAGCCCGTCGTCGAAGCTGTAGCGGACCAGGAAGGGCGGGGAGGCCGCTCCGGCGGGAACGGCCAGGGAGAGGACCGCCAGCAGGAAGATCAGACTGAGAATGCGGAGCCGATAGCGTTTCACGCGCCACCTCCCGGAGTTAGATCGCCCCTTTCAGCACGTCTCCGTGTCCGGCGTGCAGTCGTCGCTCTGTGGCGGGCAGTCCGCGGAGCAGGCGGTCGTGCAGTCGCCCATCGTGCAACAGGTGGTGGCCGCGGTGGGGCCTCCGCCCCTGACCTCGAACAGGCTGTCGTAGCTGAGGTTGCGCAGGGTCTCGCGGTGAAGCGCGAGCTTCGGGGGAGCGTTCTTTTTCATCGGACCTCCTTCTGGGTTCCCGGATCTGACTGGTATGGTACGGCATACGAGAGAGGAAAGGGGCATGCCGAGAGCCATCTGGAACGGGACGGTCAGCGCCGAGACGGACAAGCACGAGCTGGCCGGGGGGAACGTCTAGATGTCCCTCCCCGGTGCTCTCCTCGACACCCCCCTCACCCGCCAGCTCGGCATCGAGGTGCCGCTCATCTGCGGCGCCATGTACCCGTGCAGCAATCCGGAGCTGGTGGCGGCGGTCTCCGAGGCCGGGGGGATCGGGGTCATCCAGCCGCTCTCGCTGGTCTACGTCCACCGCCACGAATCCGGCGCCGGGCTGAAGCTCATCCGCGGCCTCACCTCCAA
>QHVW01000626.1 GCA_003223675.1 Acidobacteriota bacterium | reverse complement strand
CCACCACCAGGATCTTCCGGTGGTCCCGGTAGGGCTGGTACCAGAGGCGCTCGAACAGAGGGTGGAAGAGGAAGAGCTCGATGCCGCCGTCCGTCATCTCCTGCCAGAACTCGGCGCTCGTCTCGTAGGACCCCAGGGCGTCGGCGAGCACCCGCACCTTGACCCCGCGTTTCGCCGCCGCCAGGGTCTCGGTGAGGAAGCCTCGGCCCGTGGAGTCGTCCTTGAAGATGTAGGACTCCAGGAGGATCTCCTCGCGGGCGCAGCGCACCGCGTCCCGCATGGCGGCGAAGGCGGCGCGTCCGTCGAAGAAGACCTCCACCTCGTTGCCGCCCAGGAACGGCGCACCGTCGATGCGCCGCAGCAGGATCTCGAAGCCGGGATCGGCGACCCCCTCCGGCAGCTCTCCGGCGAGCCGTTCCACGCTGCCGATCCGCAGCTCGGGTGGCAGAACCCGGCCGGGCGCGGGATGCAGAATGGGCTTGAAGCGCCGGAATCGGTGGGGGCGACGGCGTTTCATGGGGGAGGAGTATAGGATTCATTTCATGAAACACGTCCTCAGCCTCCTCCTCGCCCTGCTCCTGCTGTCTTCCGTCGCCTCCGCCCAACTACCACCCTCTCTCACCGCTCCTCCGGCCGCCAAGGACCCCGCCGCCGCGGCGAACGAGCTGATCGACCGTCTCGCCAAAGGGGATTTCCAGGCGGCGGCGAGCAACTTCGCCGGAGTCATGCGGAACATGGCTCCTCCGGAGAAGCTCTCCGAGATCTGGACGTCTCTCCAGGCGCAGATGGGGCCCTACGAGCGGCGGACCGGCGTGCGGACTCAGCAGCAGGGGAACTACCAGATGGCCCTGGTGACCGCCGAGTTCCAGCGCAGCACGGTCGACTTCAAGGTCCTGGTCGATGACAACGGGCAGATCGCGGGGTTCTTCATCGTGGGCTCGAAGCCGAGACCGGGCTTCGGGCCCGAGTACACGCCGCCCGCCTACGTCCACAAGGACGCCTTCCAGGAGCGCGAGGTGACCGTCGGCACCGGGGAGTGGGCGCTGCCCGGCACCCTCTCGATGCCGGTGGGAGCTGGCCCCTTTCCAGCCCTGGTGCTCGTCCACGGCTCGGGCCCGAACGACCGCGACGAGACGGTGGGGAAGGAGATGCCCTTCCGCGATCTCGCCTGGGGGCTGGCCTCGCGCGGCGTCGCCGTGCTCCGCTACGAGAAGCGGACGCGGGAGCACGGCTCCAAGCTCGCCGAGGTGAAGGACCTCACCGTCCAGCAGGAGACGGTGGACGACGCCCTCGCCGCCGCGGAGCTGCTGCGCCACTCCCAGGGGATCGATCCCAAACGCGTCTTCGTCCTAGGCCACAGCCTGGGCGGCATGCTGATCCCCCGCATCGGCCGGCAGGACCCGAAGCTGGCCGGCCTGATCGTGATGGCCGGGGCCGCCAGGCCGCTGGAGGACATCATCCTCGAGCAGGTCGCCTACCTCGCCGCCGCGGACGGCAAGGTCACGGACGAGGAGAAATCGCAGATCGAGTCGCTGCGCGCCGAGGTGGCCCGGGTCAAGGCGCTGAAGCCGACCGACACCGGCACCGCGCTCGGCGCTCCCGACTCCTACTGGCTCGACCTCCGCGGCTACAACCCGCCCGAGGCCGCGAAGGCGCTCAAGACGCCGCTGCTGATCCTCCAGGGAGAGCGCGACTATCAGGTGACGATGGACAATTTCGCAGCCTGGAAGAAGGCCCTCGCCGGCCGGCCCGGCGTGACCTTCAAGAGCTACCCCAAGCTCAACCACCTCTTCATCGAAGGGGAGGGGAAGAGCACCCCGGCGGACTACGAGACGCCGGGCCACGTCGCCGAGGCGGTGATCGCGGACGTCGCGGGGTGGATCAAAAAATAGGTTAGACCTTCAGCGCCGGATTTGACGGCCCCAGAGAGGCGGACTAGGCTTAACCTATGCGCCATTCGTTGAAAGTTTCCCTGGAAGACTCAGAGCTTCAAGAGATCGAAGAGATCGCCCGGCGAATGGGGCTGACGGTGGATCAGTGGGCTCATCGGGTCTTGTTGGAGGCCCTGCGGTTGCACTCGGACCCCGCTGTGGATGCCAAGCTCCAAGCGGTGCGGAACGCCACCCGACATGAATTTCCAGCCGGAGATATCGATCAGATTTTACGTGAGTCCGCTCACCCTGCCAGCCACCGGTAGAGCTCCACGTACTCCTTCCCCTGCACCTCCCACGAGAAATCGCGCGACATGCCGCGCGCCATCAGGTTTTCCCAGGTGGGGTGGTGATGGTACGTGTCGAGGGCGAGGTCGAGCGCCCAGCCCAGCCCCAGGGGGGTGAAGTGATCGAAGACGAAGCCGGTGCCCTGGCCCGTGGCGGGATCGAAGGGCTCGACCGTGTCTGCGAGGCCGCCGGTCCGGTGCACCACCGGGGGCGTGCCGTAGCGCAGGCTGTACATCTGATTGAGACCGCACGGCTCGAATTTCGAGGGCATGAGGAAGATGTCCGCCCCCGCCTCGATCTGATGGGCGAGCTTCTCGTTGTACCCCTGGTAGAACCAGGCTTTGCCCGGAAAGCGCCGCTCCAGCGACTGGAAGAACTCCTCGTAGCGCGGCTCGCCACTGCCCAGGCTTACCAGCCGTACGTCCCGCTGGGCGAGGAAGGGGGGGAGCGCCTCGAAGCAGAGATCGAAGCCTTTTTGCGGCGTCAGGCGGGAGACGATGCCCACCACCGGCGCGGCCGTGCGCTCGTCGAAGCCGATCTCGCGCAGCAGGGCCCGCTTGCAGCTCCGCTTGCCCTGGATGTCCTCGGCCGAATAGTGATAGAACAGGTTGGGGTCGGTCGCCGGATTCCAATCCCCATAATCCATGCCGTTGACGATCCCCGCCAGATGGTCGGCCCGCGCGCGCAGCAGGCCGTCCAGCCCGAACCCCTGCTCCGGCGTCTGGATCTCGCGCGCGTAGGTGCGGCTGACGGCGGTGATCGCGTCGGCCCAGAGGATGCCGTGGCGCATGAAATTGAAGTGCCCCGGCGAGAGGTCGAGCCGGTGCGCGTGCGGAGCCAGTCCCAGATCGGCCAGCCGGTTGACGTCGACGATCCCCTGGAATCCCAGATTGTGGATCG
>QHVW01000625.1 GCA_003223675.1 Acidobacteriota bacterium | reverse complement strand
CCATACACCCCCAGCGCCGAGCCCTGCCGCTCCGCCGGGGTCCATCGCGACACGAAGCCGACCCCGACCGGGAACGAGGACCCCGCGATCCCCAGGAAGAAGGCGACCACCAGGAGCATCGGGTAGCTCCCCGCCGCCGGCACCAGCCAGGCCGGGGCCGCCACCACCAGCAGGAGGGCCGTGAACACCGCCCGGCCGCCGAAGCGGTCGGCGAGCATCCCGACCGGCAACCGGGCCAGCGACCCGAGCAGGACCGGCACCGCCACCAGCAGCGCCGTCTGGGTGGCCGAAAGCGAGAACATCTCGCGGAACCGGGGCGCGAAGGCGCTGATCATCCCCCAGGCCATGAAGCAGACCGCGAAGGAGAGCGTCCCCAGGATCAGGGGGCGCGTATTGGTATTGGATGGTTGCGTGGGCATTGTCGAGATTCCCTCCCTTTCCACGGTCAGCCTAGGCGCTCCGCGCCCGGCCGTCCTTGCGCGGGAGCAAGGAGGATGGAAGCTTACTCGGAATATCGCGCCGCGAACCACCCGGGCGGGTGGGCTTGGGAAGGGGGCCGTCACGGTTTAGAGAAATTCGCGCACTCGTTCAAGTAGAACGACGGCTCGATCTCGCGCCGTGAGACAGGGCTCTCTCTTTGTCTCAGCCAAAGGTCTGGCATTGCCGCCATTCCCGAGGTGACCGCGGCGCGCCGCAGGGGTCGGGTCCCATCAGAAGGAGGATCAGAGATGAAGCGTACGCTGGTGTTTCTCTGTGTCGCCATGGTTTGCGTGATGGGAGCGGGAAGCCTTGGAGCCGCGACAGTGCCGCCGCCGTGGCCGCAAATGGGACATGACCCCCAGCACAGCTCGATGGTGACGAACCTCGGCCAGTCGCTGAACCGGATCCTCCAGGACATCGTCTACGACCCGTTCGTGTCGGCTGAGATCTCCGCCGGCGGCGGTGACCTGCTGGTGCATTATCAGACGCCGATCCTCGACGGCAACGACGTCTACATGGAGTTCAAGGGGGGGAACTTCAACACCATCCCCCACTGGGAGACCCAGGACTGGATCGAGAAGAAGCTGACCTGGCAGGGCTCCAACCTGGTGGTGGCCTGGTCCTACACCTCGACCTGGAAACCCGTTCCGTACGTGAGCAACTCGGGCGTCGGACCGGTCTGGGAGCCGGTGTTCCACGCCGCGCTGGCCGGGGACTTCGTCTACGTCCCCGCGGCCCAGGGCAAGGTGGTGAAGCTCCGCAAGAGCGACGGCTCGGTGGCGGCCACCATCGATCCCTTCGCGGGCGGCCCGCTCGCGCCCGTCCAGCAGACGGACACCTTCGTCGCCAGCCCCTTGAGCGCGGACAAGAACGGCAACGTCTATTACAACGCCATCAAGCTGTCGCACAGCCAGCCGTGGGACCAGGACGTGGTGGACTCGTGGCTGGTCAAGGTCACGCCGACGAATCAGGCCTCGAAGGTCTCCTACTCGGTCCTGACGCCGGGCGCGCCGCTGGGGACGGACACGACGTGCAAGGTCGAATTCAGCTCCACCCTGCTGCCTTGGCCGCCGTCCCCGGACGCCGTCCCCACGACCACCCAGTGCGGGTCGCAGCGCCCCGGCATCAACGTCGCGCCGGCGATCGCCCCGAACGGCACCATCTACACGGTGAGCCGCGGCCAATTCGTCACCCGCTACAGCTACCTCA
>QHVW01000358.1 GCA_003223675.1 Acidobacteriota bacterium | reverse complement strand
CCGAGGTGCTCAACCTGACGCCCGGCGGGGTGGCCGACCGCCGGCTCTACCTCCTCGGCAGCGACCGCTTCGGCCGTGACCTCCTTTCCCGCATCCTGTACGGCGCCCGGGTCTCCCTCGCCGTGGGGATCTTCTCGGTGCTCCTGGCGCTCACCCTCGGCGTCGCCGTGGGCTCGACCGCCGCGCTCGGCGGCCGGCTGGTGGATGGGCTGCTGATGCGGGTGGTCGACGTGATCATCGCCTTCCCCTGGATGTTCCTGATGATCGCGCTCGCCGCCTTCTTTCGTCCGGGAACGGTGGCGATCGTGGCGCTCATGGGCTCCACCGGGTGGATGGGGATCAGCCGGCTGCTCCGGGCCGAGCTCCTGGGCCTCAAGAGCCGGGACTTCATCACGGCCGCCAAAGCCCTGGGGCAGCACCCGCTCGCCATCCTCTGGCGCCATCTGCTGCCCAACGCCTGGACGCCGGTCGTCATCCAGGCGATATTGCTGATCGGCAACCTGATCCTCCTCGAATCCGCTCTCTCCTTCCTGGGCCTGGGCATCCAGCCACCTACCGCGAGCTGGGGAAACCTGATCTCGGAAGGGCACGACGTGCTGGTCCAGGCCTGGTGGATCGCCACCTTCCCGGGCGCGGCCATCGCGGTGACGGTGATCGCCTTCAACCTGCTGGCCGACGGCCTGCGGGACCTGCTCGACCCCCGCGCCCAGAGCGAGGGAGGGGGTGTTATGCTCCCGGCGCCGTGAGCGATCTCCAGACTCCCCGCGCCACGCCGCGCAAACGGGCCCTCCTGACCGTCTTCCTGACCATCCTGCTCGACCTGATCGGGTTCGGCATGATCCTGCCGTTCCTGACTTTCTACGCGCAGGAGTTCCACGCCACGCCGCTCCAGATCGGGCTCCTCTTCTCCTCCTACAGCCTGACCCAGCTCCTCTGCGCGCCGCTGCTCGGGCGCCTCTCGGACCGGGTGGGCCGGCGTCCCGTGCTGCTCGGCTCGATCGCCGGCAGCGCCCTCTCCTACGTGGTCTTCGCCTTCTCCCCCTCCTACGCCGTGCTCCTCCTGGCCCGCTCGCTCTCCGGGGTGGCGGCGGCGAACTACGCCATCGCGCAGGCCTACATGGCCGACGTCTCCCCTCCCGAGGAGCGCTCCAAGGCCATGGGGCTGGTGGGCGCGGCCTTCGGGCTCGGTTTCGTTCTTGGACCGGCGCTCGGCTTCCTGCTCTTCTTCTCGCCCCTGGCCCACCTCGGTCCTCGGCTGGTGCCGCTGGTGGCCGCCGGGCTCTCCACGCTCAACCTGCTGATCGCGGCCGTGGGGCTGCCGGAGTCGCTCTCACCCGAGCTGCGGCGCAGCGCGGCCGCGCGCGGCGGATCGTGGATGGGCTTCGCGGACCTCCTGGCGGTCTGGCGGGACACCCCTCTGCGCGGGCTGATGGTCCTCTTCTTCCTCGTGATGCTCTGCTTCTCGATGATGGAGACCACGCTCGCCCTCTTCTGCCAGGCTCGCTTCGGCTTCGGCTACCGGGAGACCTCCGGGCTGTTCGTCTTCGTGGGGATCGTGCTGGTGATCGTCCAAGGGGGGCTGCTCGGCCGGCTGGTGCGGCGGTTCGGCGAGCGGCGGCTGATCCTGGGCGGCATCGTCCTCATGGCCCTGGGTCTCGCCCTGCTGCCGCTGACGCCGGTCACCATCCCGCCGGTCTGGTCGAAGCTCTGGCTCGTCTTCCTGAGCCTGCTGCTGCTGGCGGTCGGCAACGGCATCCACAACCCCTCGACCACGGGCCTGCTCAGCCGCCTGGCCGGCGAGGAGGCGCAGGGGAGCACGATCGGCCTCTCCCGCTCCTTCGGCGCCCTCGCCCGCATCCTGGGGCCGCCGGCCGGGACCTGGATCTTCGGCGCGGCCGGCACCGGCTGGCCGTTCTGGAGCGCGGGCGCCCTGATGCTGGTGGCGCTGGCGGTGGCGGTCGACGTCCTGCGCCGGGTCACGGTCGTCTAGACGGTGCTGACCAGCGACTTCGACTACGACCTGCCGGCGTCCAGCATCGCCCAGGAGCCGGCCCCCCGCGGCGAGAGCCGGTTGTTGGTGCTGGATCGCACTGGACCGGACCGCCACGCCCGGGTCCGCGATCTGCCGCGGCTCCTCCGGCCGGGAGACCTGCTGGTGCTCAACGACACGCGGGTGATCCCGGCGCGGCTCTACGGCAAGAGCGCCGGCGGCGGGAAGATGGAGATCCTGCTCGTCGAGCCCTTGGGTGAGCGCGAGTGGGACGCCCTGGTCAATCCAGGACGGCGGGCCCGGCCCGGCGCCCGGATCGAGATCGGCGAGGGGCTCGCCGCCGAGGTGACGACCAAGCGGGAGGACGGCCGCTACCGGCTGCGCTTTTCCGAGCCGGTCGAGCCCCACCTCGAACGGCTCGGGCACATCCCCCTGCCGCCGTACATCCACCGGCCGGACACTCCCGAGGACCGCGAGCGCTACCAGACCGTCTACGCCCGCCGGCCCGGCGCGGTGGCGGCCCCCACGGCGGGGCTCCACTTCACCGAGGAGCTTCTACGGGAGATCGAGGCCGCCGGGACCGAGATCGCGCGGGTGACGCTCCACGTCGGCATCGGCACCTTCAAGCCGGTCAGCGCCGAGCGGATCGAGGAGCACCGGATGGAGCGCGAGCGCTACGAGATCGGCGAGGAGACCGCGGAGGCGATCCGCCGCGCCCGGGCGGCCGGACGGCGGATCGTGGCGGTGGGCACCACGGTCGTCCGCACCCTCGAAGGCGCGGCGCTGGCGGGGGGCGGCGAGGTACGGGCCGGCAGCGGCTCGACCGATCTCTTCATCTATCCCGACAGTCCAGACAGCCCCGGCTTCCGATTTCAGATGGTCGATGCGCTCCTCACCAACTTCCACCTCCCCCGTTCCACCCTGCTCATGCTGGTCTCGGCCTTCGCCGGCCGGGAGCGCGTATTGGCCGCCTACGAAGAGGCGGTCCGCGAAGGGTATCGGTTCTACTCCTACGGCGACGCCATGCTCTTGGAACGGGCGATCCGGCTCGCCAGCACGGCCGCGCCGTAGCCGTTGTCGATGTTCACCACGCCGATCCCGGGAGCGCAACCGTTCAGCATGGTCAGCAGGGCGGCGAGACCCCCGAAGCTCGCTCCATAGCCCACGCTGGTGGGCACGGCGACCACCGGCGCCGGGACCAGGCCGGCCACCACCGTGGGGAGGGCGCCGTCCATGCCGGCCACGGCGACCACCACGTCCGCCTGGCGGATCGCCGGGAGATTGCCCAGCAGCCGGTGGATCCCGGCGACCCCCACGTCATAGCAGCGCTCGACCTCGTGCCCGAACCAGGAGGCGCAGACCGCCGCCTCCTCGGCGACGCCGAGGTCCGAGGTCCCGGCGGCAAGCACGGTGATGGCGCCCGGCCGCGGCTCCCCCTGGCCGATCGTGAGGATCCGCGCCCGCTCGTGGTAGACGGCCTCCGGATGATCTTCCAGGAGCTCCTCGGCCGCCTCCAGCCGCAGGCGGGTGATCAGCACCCGGCCATGGGCTCCGGTCATCCGCCGGGCGATCGCCTTCAGGTCCTCCGTCCGCTTCCCCTCGGCGTAGACCGCCTCTGGCAGGCCGTTGCGGAGCTCGCGGTGGAAATCGAGCTTGGCGAAATCGAGGTCGGCGTAGGGGAGCTCAGCGAGATCGCGCAGGGCCTCCTCGGGGGAGCGCTCCCCGGCGGCCACCGCTTCGAGCAGGCGTTTGAGATGGTCGGGATTCACGACGGCTGGCGGCCCAGATCCGCCCCGCCCCGGCGGTAGCCTTGTGGGTCATAGGCCACCCGCTCGAAGCCGAGCGAGCGCAGGCGTGGCTCGATCTCGCTCCAGACCTCGGTGAGGCGGGGGACCTCGTCGGGACCGACCTCGACGCGGGCCGCGCCCTGGTCGTGCCGGACGCGCACGACGCGGAATCCGGCCTCAGCCAGCACGTCCTCGGCGGCCTCGATGCGGCGGAGCTTGCCGAGGGTGACCACCTGCCCGTGCGGGATGCGGGAGGAGAGGCAGGCGTTGGCCGGGCGGTCCCAGACCGAGAGCCCCAGCGCGCGGGCGATGGCGCGGGTCTCCTCCTTGGTCACGCCGTGCTCCAGGAGGGGCGAGTAGACGCCGCGCTCGCGGACGGCGCGGAGCCCCGGCCGGTCCGGCCCTGGGTCGGAGGCGTTGGTGCCGTCGCAGACGACCGCGTAGCCGCGCTCGGCCGCCAGCCGGACCATGGTGCCCATCCGCATCCCCTGGCAGACGTAGCACCGATAGCTCGGATTGGCCACGAACTCGGGATCGTCCAATTCACTATAGGTGACCACCTCGTGCCGGACGCCGATCTCCGCTGCCACTTGGCGCGCGTGATCCAGCTCCGCCCCGGCGAGCGTCTCCGCCGCCGCCGTCACCGCCAGGGCGCGATCACCCAGGGCCTTGAAAGCCAGAGCGGCCACCACCGCCGAGTCGACGCCGCCGGAGTAAGCCACGAGCGCCGATCCCCGCTGTGCGAGGTCGGTCACGAGGCTGTCAAGGTGGAGGGTGGGGTCGAGAGCAGGCATGGCAACAAGATGCTAGCACGTCCGTTTATGTCCTTTTGGTCCTTTGGGTCCTTTTGGTCCTTGCTTTCCAGAGAGGGCCCTACCCCAGCGGCCGCGGAAACCTCATCGTCACCGGAACGAGGAAGAGCACACTGAACACCCCGAAGGCATACAGGGGCACGAAGGGCGCCGCGCTCTGGTCTGGCCAGGGGGCCATGGAGCGCAGGACGCCCAGGATAGCGGGCGGGCCCAGATAGTAGATGAGGAGGAAGCGCCGGCGGACCGGGGTGGGGAGGCCCCAGGTCCGCCGCACGTAGAGGATGCCGAACCCCCAGCCCAGCACCACCGCCACGCTGTAGTAGCCGTAGAGGGTCAGCGGCAGGCTGCCGGCCAGCCACACGATACGGGTGAAGCTCAGCAGGCTCAGGGCCCAGCAGGCCAGGAACAGCCCGAGCAGGACGGCGTCCCCCCGGGTGACCTCACCGGAGCGCGGAGGCGGCGACGTCACCCGTCTCCGCGCCGCACCGGCCGCCGCGGATCAGGCATAGCTCTCCATTGGCGGGCAGGTGCACATCAGGTTGCGGTCCCCCCAGGGGTTGTCCACACGGTTCACGTAGGGCCAGAACTTCCGCTCGCGCACCCACGGGGCCGGGAAGACCGCCTGCTCGCGGCCGTACGGCCGGTCCCAGGCGTCCGCCGTGATGTCGTCCGCCGTGTGGGGGGCGTTCTTGAGCGGGTTGTTCTGGCGGTCCATCTTCCCCTGCTCGATCGCCCGGATCTCCTCGCGGATGCGGATCATGGCGTCGCAGAAGCGGTCCAGCTCCGCCTTCGACTCGCTCTCGGTCGGCTCGATCATCAGCGTGCCGGCCACCGGGAAGGACATCGTCGGCGCGTGGAAGCTGTAGTCCATCAGCCGCTTGGCCACGTCCTCGGCCTCGATGCCGGCGGTGGTCTTGAACGGCCGCAGGTCGAGGATGAATTCGTGCGCCACCCGCCCCTTGCCCCCCGTGTAGAGCACCGGATAGTGCTCGCGCAGCCGGGCCGCCATGTAGTTGGCGTTGAGGATGGCGATCTCGGTGGCGCGGGTGAGACCCCGGCCGCCCATCAGAGCGATGTAGACCCAGGAGATCGGCAGGATGCTCGCGCTCCCCCAGGGGGCCGCCGAGACCGGTCCGATCGCCTCGCCGCCGCCGACCGGCACCACCGGATGGCCCGGCAGGAACGGCGCCAGGTGCTCGGCGACGCAGATCGGCCCCATGCCCGGGCCGCCGCCGCCGTGCGGGATGCAGAAGGTCTTGTGCAGGTTCAGATGGCAGACGTCGGCGCCGTAGTCCCCCGGCCGGCAGAGCCCCACCTGGGCGTTCATGTTGGCGCCGTCCAGGTAGACCTGCCCGCCGTTGTCGTGGACGATGCGGCAGATCTCGCGGATCCCCTCCTCGAACACGCCGTGCGTCGAGGGGTAGGTCACCATCAGGGCGGCCAGCTTGTCGCGGTTGGCCTCGGCCTTGGCCCGCAGGTCGGCGAGATCGACGTTCCCGCCCTCGTCGCAGGCCACCACCACCACCTTGAATCCGGCCATCACGGCCGAGGCCGGGTTGGTGCCGTGGGCCGAGACGGGGATCAGGCAGACGTCGCGGTGTTGATCTCCCCGCGCGTGGTGGTAGGCGCGGATCACCATCAGCCCGGTGTATTCCCCCTGCGAGCCGGCGTTCGGCTGCAGCGAGCAGGCGGCGAAGCCGGTGATCTCCTCCAGCCAAGTGGAGAGGGTGCGGAAGAGCTCCTGGTACCCCTCGGTCTGACTGACGGGCGCGAACGGGTGGATGCCGCCGAATTCGGGCCAGGTGACCGGCACCATCTCCGCCGTGGCGTTGAGCTTCATGGTGCAGGAGCCGAGCGGGATCATCGAGGTGGCGAGCGACAGGTCGCGCGCCTCCAGGCGCTTGATGTAGCGCAGCATCTCGTGCTCGGTGTGGAAGCTGTTGAACACCGGATGGGTCAGGTAGGCCGACTGCCGGGCGTGCGGCGCCGGGAGCCCCAGATCCGCCCCCTCCGCCAGCCGCTCGGCCGAGAGGCCTGCCGCCTTCTCACCGCCGAAGACGGCGAGCAGGTCCTGGACGTCGGCGGCGGTCGCCGACTCGTCCAGGGAGATGCCCACCGACCGCTCCCCCAGCTTGCGGAGGTTGATCCCCCGCGCCTCGGCGGCGGCCAGGAGGTCGTCGGCCGCGCGCTCGCCCGTGCCCACGCGCACGGTGTCGAAGAAGGGGTCACGCCCCACGGCGTATCCGAGATGGGCGAGCCCCGCGGCCAGCGCCGCCGCCAGGGCGTGCACCCGGCGGGCGATCGCCTGCAAGCCCTCGGGACCGTGGTAGACGGCGTACATGCTCGCCATGATGGAGAGCAGCACCTGGGCCGTGCAGATGTTGCTGGTGGCCTTCTCGCGGCGGATGTGCTGCTCGCGGGTCTGGATCGCCATGCGATAGGCGGTCTTGCCGCGGCGGTCGCGCGAGACGCCGATGATGCGCCCCGGGAGCTGGCGCTTGTATTCGTCACGGCTGGCGAGGAAGGCCGCGTGCGGACCGCCGTACCCCATGGGGACGCCGAAGCGCTGCGCCGAGCCCACCGCCACGTCGGCGCCGAATTCGCCGGGCGGCCGCAGCAGGGTGAGCGACAGCAGGTCGGCGGCCACCACCACGAGCGCCCCGGCCGCGTGGGCCCGCTCGGCGAGGGGCGCGTAGTCCACCACCCGGCCGTCGGTCGCGGGATATTGCAGGAGGACGCCGAAGGCATCTCCGAAATCGGCCGCCGCCGGATCGCCCACACGGACCTCGACGTCGATGGCCCCGGCACGGGTCTGGACCACCGCGATGGTCTGCGGATGGCAGTCCTCGGCCACGAAGAAGACGTTCCGCTTGCCATCCGAGACGGCGTAGCAGAGGTGCATGGCCTCGGCGGCGGCGGTCCCCTCGTCGAGCAGGGAGGCGTTGGCGATGGGCAGGCCGGTGAGGTCGGCCACCATCGTCTGGAAGTTGAGCAGCGCCTCCAGCCGCCCCTGCGAGATCTCGGACTGATAGGGGGTGTACTGGGTGTACCAGCCGGGGCTCTCCAGGACGTTGCGCTGGATCACCCCCGGCACGATGCAGCCGTGGTACCCCATGCCGAGGAAGGAGCGGAAGACCTTGTTCTTCCCGGCGATGCGGCGCAGGGCGGCAAGCAGCTCCTGCTCGCCCAGCTCGCGGTCTTCGGGGAGCCCGGCGAGGTGGAGCGGTGTGTCGCGCAGGATCGACGCCGGAACCGTCTCGCGCACCAGCTCTGCGAGCGAGCCGGCGCCGATCGTCTCCAGCATCTGGCGGACGTCTTTCTCGGACGAGCCCAGATGGCGGCGGACGAAGGTGTCCGTGGGATTGAGGACGGCGCCGCCGGTATCACCGTTGAGGTCCCCGATGGCGGCGGCGCCGGCCGCTCCGGGGGAGCCCTTAAGCTTCTCCACTCTGCACGTACTCCTCGTACTCCTCGGCCTTCATCATGATTTTCAGATCGTCCGCGGAGGAGAACCGGATCTTGATCAACCAGCCCTCGCCGTGGGGATCCTCGTTGAGGAGCTCGGGATCGTCCACCACGGCGTCGTTGACCTCGACGATCTCGCCCGCGACGGGCGTGAACACCTCGGCCACGGCCTTGACCGACTCGATCGTGCCGAGCTCGTCGTTGGCGTCGAACACCTGGCCGATCTCCGGCAGCTCCACGAACACCACCTCGCCCAGCTCCTGCTGCGCGAACTCGGTGATCCCGAGCACGCAGAGATCGTCCTCGACGCGGAGCCACTCGTGCTCCCTCGAATAGAGATAATCGCGCGGATACATTCCCTTTCGCCCTCCAGTTTGGCTGGTTATACCACCAGGATCGTAGCCCTATCGGGCCCTTCGATAGAAGGGGGTCTCCACCACCACCGCGGGCAGGGCCCTGCCACGGACGTCGATCGCCAGGGCCGTCCCCACCGCCGCCAGCTCCGGCGGCACGTAGGCCAGCCCCAGCGCCTTCTCGAACGTCGGGCTCCAGGTGCCGCTCGTCACGGCGCCCACCGTGCCACCCTCCGAGACAACCGTATGACCCTGGCGGGCGATTCCCCTCCCCTGGACCTCGAAGCCGACGAGCTTCCGGGGGATCCCCCGGCCCTTCTGCGCGGCCAGGGCGTCGCGGCCCAGGAAGTCCCCCTTGTCCATCTTCACCACCCACCCGAGGCCTGCCTCCCAGGGAGTCGTCGTCTCGTCGATCTCGTGGCCGTAGAGGGCCATCGCCGCCTCCAGGCGCAGGGTGTCGCGGGCGCCGAGGCCGGCGGGGACGGCGCCGGCGTCGAGCAGCCGCCGCCAGACCCGCGGCGCATCCTCCGGCGCCAGGTAGAGCTCGAAGCCGTCCTCCCCCGTGTAGCCGGTGCGCGAGATCAGCGCCGGCACGCCATCCACCGTCCCTTGCGCAAAGCCGTAGTACTTGAGGCCGGTGACGTCCGGCGAGGCGAGCGGCGCGAGGATGGAGACCGCCTGCGGCCCCTGGAGCGCCAGCAGGGCATAGCGGTCGCTCTCGTTGACCACCTCGACGTCCGGCACGCCCGCCGCCCGCGCGGCGATCCACTCGAAGTCGCGCGGCGCGTTCGAGGCGTTGACCACCACCAGGAAGTCCTCGGGGGCCAGCCGGTAGATCAGGATGTCGTCGATGTAGGTGCCCTGCTCGGTGAGCAGGCCGCTGTAGTGGGCCCGTCCGGGGACCAGCTTGGAGACGTCGTTGGGGGTCAGGCGCTGCAGGAAGGCTTCGGCGCCGGCCCCCTTCACCCGCACCTCGCCCATATGGGAGACGTCGAACAGCCCGGCCGCGGTGCGCACGGCGCGGTGCTCCTCGATGACCCCGGCGTACTGGACCGGCATCTCCCATCCGGCGAAATCGACCATCCGCGCCGCCGCCTCCAGGTGGCAGCCGTACAGCGGCGTCCGTTGCAAGCTCTGGCCTTCCGACATCGCATCGATCCTCCAGGAATCTCAAACGCTATCATGAGAGGGCGCAGGAAAACGGTCCGCCGCGGGTTGCAAGAGCGAGAACGTCACCCGGGCCGCCAGGCCCCCGACCCAAAGGAGATACCGACTTATGAGAGCTCGCCGCGCCGCTTCGCTGCTCGCCGTCGCCGCCGCCATCCTCCTCGCCCTCCCGCTCGCCGCCCAGCCGCCCAGAGGGCCCCGCGATCCCGCGGAGATCCTGCACAATCCGCGGCTCCTCGCCCGCTATCTCCAACTGACGCCGGACCAGATCACCGCCACCAAGAAGCTCGCGGCCGACCTCAAGGCCACGCTCGACCCGCTGCACCAGCAGGAACAGACGCTCCGCGCCGCCTTCGAGGCGGCGGTCGCGGCGCCCAACGCCAACCCCTGCGACGTCGGCCAGGCCGCGCTCGCCGTCCACGCCAACCAGGAGAAGATCAAGGCGGCCCTGGACGACTTCGACAAGAAATTCTCGGCCCTCCTCACCCCCGATCAGCTCGCCAAATACGAGGCCCTGAAGGCGCTCGTGCACCCTGGCGACGGTAACGATTCATAGGACCTCGGAGGATCTGTAGGGGCGGCCCTATGTGGCCGCCCTGGGTGGGTGGGCCTTCCGCGAACAGGGCGGCCACATAGGGCCGCCCCTACAAACATCCCTGTCACACTCTCGCCACCTCCTCGCTACCGGATCTCCCACACCCTTCCCGTAGTCTCTCCCCGGAATACGAACCTCCGCTCCTGTCGTCCAGGCCGGGAGGAGCGAGGGGTGTTGCGGCCCCACCGCTCCGGCCCGGCCTCTTTTTTGCAGATTCAGCGCTTTGCGGTACCTTTCACGCGATAGGAGGGTGTGATGAAGCTTCTCCTCATCCGACACGCGATCGCCGAGGAGCGCGAGGACTTCGGGAAGACGGGCAAGGACGACCGGCTGCGCCCGCTCACCGACGAAGGGCGGAAGAAGATGAAGCAGGTGGCCCGGGGGCTCCAGGAGATCGTGCCCGAGATCGACCTGCTGGCCACCAGCCCGCTGACCCGGGCGGCCCAGACCGGCGCCATCGTCGACACCGTCTACGGCGGCCTCAAGGAGGTCGAGATCGACGAGCTCTCCCCCGAGTCGACTCCGAACGACTTCCTGCGCTGGCTGCGCAAGCAGAAGGTGGGCTGCCTCGCCGCGGTGGGGCACGAGCCGAGCATCAGCCTGATCCTCTCCTGGCTCCTCACCGGCTCGGAGCGCCGGATCTTCTCCTTCCGCAAGGGGGGCGCCTGCCTGCTCGACTTCCCCGACGAGGTCGGCGCCGGCACCGCCACCCTGGTCTGGGCGCTGACCCCGGCCCAGCTCCGGGAGCTGGCGGATTGAGGGGGCCCTCCCCATGAGCATGACCGCCGGGCTCCTCTCCCGCTCGCCTGAAGAGGGCGCCCGCCTGCTCGCCCTCTCCTTTCTGGATCAAGCCGCCGAGGCCCGCCCACGGCTGGCGGACCCTGGAGATTCCGAGGCGCTCCACGACTTCCGCGTCGGCCTGCGCCGGCTGCGGAGCTGCCTGCGCGCCTACGATGCCCAGCTCGCGGACAGCATTCCCAAGAAGCTCGCCAAGCGGCTCAAGCGGCTCGCCGGCTCGACCGGCCCGGGGCGGGACACCGAGGTCCAGATCGAGTGGCTGCGGGCCCGCTCTCCCCACCTCTCCTCGTACCACCGGGCGGGCCTTACCTGGCTGCTCGCCCACCTCGAAGAGCGCAAGCAGGAGGCCTACGGGGAGATGCAGGACGAGGTCGCGGACGAATTCGACAAGGTCGAGGAGGACCTGCGCGCCCGGCTCTCCGTCTACCGCGTCGAGATCCACCTGGACCCCAAAGAGGACCGCCCGACCCTGGCCGAGGCGACCGCCCGCATCCTCCACCACCAGGTGGCGCAGCTCGAGCAGCATCTGGCGAAGACCGCGGACGCGGACGACGAGACGGAGGCCCACCAGGCGCGGATCAGCGCCAAGCGGGTGCGCTATCTGCTGGAGCCGCTGGTGGACGAGATCCCGGGCGCCCCTCCCATCGTCAAGCGCTTCAAGGCCCTCCAGGACCTCCTGGGCGAGCTCCACGACGCCCACGTGCTGGAAGCCCGGCTCTCCAAGGTCATCGAAAAGGCCGCCGCCGAAAGGTCGCGGAAGATCCTCGGGCTCTCGCTCGCCGCGGCCCCCGACGACAGCCTCCTCCGCGCCGAGCGCCGCCGCGCCCATGAATCCGGGGTGATCGCTCTCGCCCGCATGAACCGCGTCCGCCGGGACCGCCTGTTCGCAGTGCTCAACGGCGAATGGCTGGACGGCAAGGCGTCGGATTTCCTGCGCGAGGTGGAGGGCTTGGGGGAGCGGATGATCGCCACGGCGGCTCCGGCGAGTCAGTAGGCCCCGCCCAGCGTCTGCCCGCCGTCGACCACCAGCACCGCGCCGGTGGTGAATTTGGCGGCGTCGCCCGCCAGATAGAGAACGGCACCGGTGAGATCCTCCGGTTGCCCGATCCGTCCCTGGGGGATGGCTGCCAGGGCCCGCCGCCGCGCCTCGGGCTGGACCCACAGGGCCTCGCTGAAGCGGGTCTGGATCAGGCCCGGAGCGACGGCGTTGACGCGGATGTTCTCCTTCGCCAGATCCATCGCCAGCGTCCGGGTCAGCATCAGGACCGCCGCCTTGAGCACGCCGTAGACCCCGAGGCCGCCGTGGGGGACCAGCCCGGCCACCGAGGCCACGTTGACAATCGCCCCGCCCCCCCGCTCGCGCATCAGCGGCACACAGGCGCGGATGGCGTGGACGTACCCCTTGACGTTGACCTCGAAGGTCTTGTCCCACTGG
>QHVW01000624.1 GCA_003223675.1 Acidobacteriota bacterium | reverse complement strand
GGTCCGACGCCATGGCGAGGATGGCCCCCGCGCCCGCGCAGATGCCGTCCACCGCGGCCACGATCGGCTGCGGGCAGTGGCGCATCGTGCGGACGAGCTCGCCTGTGAGGCGCGTGAACTCCAAAAGCCGGTCCATCCGCCCCTCCTGGCGCATCTTCACGAGCGGGCCGATGATCTCGTGCACGTCCCCGCCCGAGCAGAAATTCTCGCCCGCGCCGGTGATCACGATCGATTTGATTTCCTCGACGTGCCGCAATTGGTGAAAGGTTCCGGAGAGCTCGCGGTACGACTCGAAGGTGAGCGGATTCTTCCGCTCCGGACGGTTGATCGTCACCGTGGCCACGCGGCCTTCGACGCTCCAGCCGAAATGCTGGGGCTGGATGGATTCGAGGGGGATGCGATGGTTCAAGCGGTTTCCTCCTCGGAGCCGCCTGCCCTCCGAGGCCTCACCCCCGGCCCCTCTCCACTTCGTGGAGAGGGGGGGCGTGATTCCGCAAGGAGAGCGCCGTCGGAAGGTTTTTTCCCCCTCTCCACTCCGTGGAGAGGGGGCCAGGGGGTGAGGCCTCGGAGGGCTGGACGCCCCGAGGGCAAAACGTGTGGAACCGAGGTCGCCATGAATCCCATCAAATCGTGCTCGTCCCCAGCAATTCCGCCTGACCCTGGGCCTGCCGCTGCCGCTCGAGATTGCGTTCGAGCTGCTGCTTGCCGGTGAGATATTGCACCGGCCAGGGCTGATCTTTATATCCCAGCTCCGCGGCGGCGCGGAGGGTCCAGTTGGGATCGGCGAGATGGGGGCGCGCCAGGGCGCAGAGATCGGCGCGGCCGGCGGCGATGATCGAATTCACCTGATCCGGCTCGGTGATGTTCCCCACCGCGATGGTGGGGATCCCCGTCTCGTTGCGGATGCGGTCCGAGAACGGCGTCTGGAACATGCGGCCGTAGACCGGTTTCGCCTCTGCCGAGGTCTGCCCGGCGGAAACGTGAATGATGTCCGCGCCCGCCTGGTGGAACGCCTGCGCCACCTCTACCGCATGACCCCCCTCGATCCCCCCCTCGACCCAGTCGGTGGCCGAGATGCGCACCGACATCGGCCGGTCCCGCGGCCAGAGGGCGCGCATGGCCCGGAAGACCTCCAGGGGGAAGCGGAGGCGGTTTTCGAGGTTGCCGCCGTACTCGTCCGTCCGTTGGTTCGAGAGCGGTGTGATGAAGCCCGAGAGGAGATAACCGTGGGCGCAGTGGAGCTCGATCATGTCGAATTCGGCTTCGACGCCCAACCGCGCGGCGCGCACGAAATCCTCGCGCACCCGGTCCATGTCGGCGCGGGTCATCTCGCGCGGCACCCGCATGCCGGGCTTGAAGGGGATGGGGGAGGCGGCCACGATCGGCCAGCCGTCCGCGTCGAGCGGCTCGTTCTCCCCCTCCCACATCAGCCGGGTCGAGCCCTTGCCGCCCGAGTGGCCGAGCTGAAGACAGATCTTCGAGCGGCTCCGCTGGTGGACGAACCGCGTCACCCGTTGCCAGGCCTCCATGTGCTCCGGTCTGTACATGCCCGTGCAGCCGAGCGTGATCCGCGCCTCGGGAGAGACGCAGGTCATCTCCGTGACCACCAGCCCCGCCCCGCCCAGCGCCCGCGCCCCCAGGTGGACGAGATGAAAATCGTTGGGCGTCCCGTCCTCGGCGCTGTACATGTCCATGGGCGAGACCACGACGCGGTTCTCGACCGTCATTCCCCGCAGGGTGAACGGGGTGAACATGGGCGGCGGAGCCTTTGGGATTTCCTTTCTGCTGGCCCGGCTGGCGAACCAGCGCTCGACCCCTTCGAGGTAGCGCTGATCGCGCAGGCGGAGGTTCTCGTGGCTCACGCGCTGGCTGCGGGTGAGCAGGCTGTAGGCGAATTGCTCGGGAGCGAGCCGGGCATAGCGCCGCACGTTCTCGAACCACTCCATGGAGTTGCGGGCCGCGTTCTGCAGGCGCAGGGCCTCGGTGCGGCGTTCGTCCTCGTAGGCCTGGAGAGCGCGCGGGAGATCGGACGCCTCCGGGCCGTTGAGGATGCGGGCCAGGGAGATGGCGTCCTCCATGGCGAGCTTGGTGCCGGAGCCGATGGAGAAGTGGGCCGTGTGGGCCGCGTCGCCGATCATCACCAGGTTCCCTTGCCACCACCGGGCGCAGTGGACGCGGTTGAACTGGAGCCACGGCGCCGCATGCTGGTGGGGCGGGATGTTGGCGAGCAGGCGGTGTCCGCCCAGCCACGGCCCGAACATCGCCTCGCAGAAGCCGATCGTGGCGTCGACGTCCATGCGGTCGAGCCCGGCGTTGCGCCAGGAGGCCTCGTCGCACTCCACGATGAACGCCGAGTGGGTGTCGCTGAACCGGTAGGCGTGGGCCTGGAAGATCCCGGCCTCATTCTCAATGAAGATGAAGGTGAACGCGTCGAACCGCCGGGTGGTGCCCAGCCAGACGAACTTGGCCTTGCCCTGGACGATCTCGGGCTGGAACGCCTCCGCGTGCCGCCGCCGCACCGCGCTGTTGACGCCGTCCGCGGCCACCATCAGATCCAGGTCCCCCAGCCCCAGGCCGGGGAGATCGGAGTCGTCCCGCACCTCGCAATTGAAGCGGAGGTCGGCCCCGAGCCGGGCGGCGCGCCCTGCAAG
>QHVW01000623.1 GCA_003223675.1 Acidobacteriota bacterium | reverse complement strand
CCAAGAGGTCCACGTCTTTGGTCGCTCGGACGAACCCATGCAAGATCACGGCGAATCCGCCGATGAGGACGTAGCGGGCGCCCTCCTGGTTGAGTGCCTGGCAGAGGCTCAGGAGGTCTTCGAGGCGTGGCGCGCGTGATTCGCCGCGATCTGGCGCATCATCCATTCATCCGCCTCCTCGTGAGTCCGGAACCGGTACACGCCTCGGGGGATCAGGCCGCAACCCCGCAACTGGTTCATGGTGTTTTGGAGGATGTCGATGTCCCGCAGGACGTTCTCCTGCTCCCGCCGTCCCGCGACTCGCTTTACCCGGATCGAGCTCATGGCGTCTCTAGAACAACCCCAGCTCCAGCCGGGCCGCCTCGCTCATCATGCTCTGGTTCCACGGCGGATCGAAGACGACCTCCACGCCGGCGGTCTCGACCTCGGGGAGGCCCTCGATCCGCTGCTGGACGTCCTGGGCCAGGATGGGGCCCATGCCGCAGCCGGGGGCGGTGAGGGTCATCTTGATCTCCACCTGGCGCCCTGCGTCCAGGATCTCGCAGCTATAGATCAGGCCGAGGTCGACGACGTTGATCGGGATCTCCGGGTCGTAGCAGGTGCGCATGGCGGCCCAGATCCGCTCTTCCAGGCTGGCGTCCGCGGGCGTGGCGATCCCCTCGCCGGGCTCCTTGCCCAGGGCGTCGGCGTCGCGGAATTCGATGCGGAACAGGTAGCCGCGCTCGGTCGCCACGGTGTAGGAGCCGCCGAGGGCCTGGGTGATGCGCACGCGCGTCCCCTGGGAGAGCATGGCGGGGGTGCCTTCCGGGATGCGGACGGCCCGGCATTCGCGGCGGACGCAGGAGTATTCAGCGGGAGAGGCCAGCATGGCGGCACCGTAGCTTAGCACAAGGGGGCGCGAAAGCACCGGTTTGTGAATACAATGCAGGTCTTAAGAAGGTCGATCGGTCAAAAGGGAGGCTCGGCCCTATGTGGCCGCCTTGGGTGGGGGGCGGCCCATCGGAGCAGGGCGGCCACATAGGGCCGCCCCTACAGAGCGCCTCACGGGTGAAGCCGCCCTGGGTTACAATCCCCCCCGTGCAGTCGCCGTTGAAGTCGTTTTTCCTGCTGGCCCTCCTCGCCACACCCGTGCTCGCGCAGGTCCCCTCCGGCTGGCGGCGGATCGACATCCCCACCACCGGCTCCTATCTGCTGCGCTACGTGCCGTCGACGCTCGACACCACGAAGCCGGTGCCGGTGGTGCTGTTCTTCCACGGCTCGAACGGGAGCCCGGAGGATTACCAGAGCTTCGTCTTCCCCGCGGCCGACAAGGCCGGCTGCGTGGTGGTGATGCCGAAGTCGGCGTCGAGCGTGGGCTGGGGGACGGGGAACGACGCGCAGACGGTCACCGAGGCGCTCCGCCTGGTCCGCGAGGAGATGCCGGTGGACGATCAGCGGGTGGCCGTGGCCGGTCACTCGGCCGGCGGAGCGTGGGCCTATCTCGTGGCCTATGGCAGCTCGACGTACAGCGCCGTCTTCACCCTCTCGGCGCCGTTCTATGCGGTGAGCTCGCTCGCCGACGCCCATTACAAGCCGCCGATCCGCATGTACTACGGCACCACCGATCCGAACTACACCGCCGCCCGGCCCAGCCTGGAGGCGCAGTGGGGGAGGCTCGGGGTTCCCTGGGAGGAGGACGTGCAGACGGGCTTCGGCCACAACACCTGGCCGGCCGGCTCGCTGGCGGACGGCTTCCGGTTCCTGGTGGGGAAGAGCCGCGCGGACGGAGGCTGCGTCGCCGACGCCACGCATCTCTGCCTGCAGAAAGGGCGCTTCCGCGTGGAGGCCTCCTGGGACGCCAACGGCACGTCCGGCAAGGGTCAGATCGTGCCGGGCGCCTCGGCCGACTCGGGGCTCCTCTGGTTCTTCGCGCCGGACAACTGGGAGCTGATGGTCAAGGTGCTCGACGGCTGCCCCGTGAACGGCCACTACTGGGTCTTCGCCGCGGGCACCACCGACGTCCACTACGTGCTCACGGTGACCGACACCCTGACCGGCGGCGCCGCGCGCTACGAGAATCCGGCGGGGAAGGCCTCGGCCGCGGTGACCGACGTCAGCGCGTTCCAGACCTGCCCCTGACCGCCCGTTCCGGCTATACTTTCCGCGTCCATGGAAACCGCCGGCAGTCAGGCCCCTAGTTGGGACGAGTGTGTCGAGATCCTGGAGCGGCTCCCCGCGATGCCGCTCGATACCCGCGTCGAGGCCCTCGAGCGCCTCGTGCGCAATCCCAGCCCCGGGATCCGCGAGCAGGCCCTGCGCATCGGCGCCTCCGTCCTGCCGGACTCCCGGCTGACCGAGTATCTGCGGGAGCCGGCCGACGCCGCCCTGCGCAACGCCGGCTCCGAGATCCTCAAGCTGCGGGGCGGCCGCAGCCTGCCGCTGGTCATCCGGCTGCTCCAGGACCCCGATCCGGACGTGGCGTTGCAGGCGGTCCTCATCCTCGACCGCTTGCGTGACCCCCGGGCGCTGGAGCCCTTGCACGCCGTGCTCGGCCACCCCGATCCCAACGTCCTGCAGGAGGCGATCGTGGCCGTCGGCCACCTCGGGGACGCGCGGTCGATCCCCCACCTGCTGCCCTTCCTGAGCTCCGACCTGTGGGTGCAGATGGCCGCCGTGCAGGCCCTCGGGGACCTGCGGTCGCCGGAGGCGGTGCCCCATCTCGCCGACCGGCTGACCGATCCCCTGGTGGGATCGCTGGCGGCCGAGGCCCTGGCGCGCGTCGGCGGCGAGCCCGCCTTCCACGCTCTCGCCTTCTGCTGGCCGGCGGGAGGGGTCGAGATCGACGACGAAACCATGCTGGGGCTGCTCGCCCACGTGCTCGAAGGGGTGCCGCGGCCCGAGGAGATCGGCCCTCTGCCGCGCGGGTTCCGCGAGGCTCTGTCGGCGCGCCTCCACGACCGTTCGGCCGAGGCGAGGACGGCCGCAGCGCGGTGCCTGCTGGCGCTGGGAGCGAGCCCCTGGGACGGCGCCGCCATCGAGGTGTTGGCCGGCTCCCGTCCGGCTCCCTCCCTCCGTCCCGCCGCCCTGGCGCGGCGCCAGGATCTGATCCCCGCGCTGCTCGCCGCCGCCGGTGAGCCGCGGGCCTGGGGCCTTCAGCTCGCCGCCGGCTTTCCGGAGCAGGTGCCGGCCGCGGCGTTCCTCGCCGCCGTCCGGGAGGCGGCGGAGCGCCTGGAGAGCCTGCCGCATCTCCTCCAGGCGTTGCAGAAGGTGAGCGTCCCCGGCCTCGGCGAAGCCCTGCTCGACCTCTACCTCGAGCTCGCCGCCGGCTCGCGCGACCTCCTGGTGCCGGCGCTCGGGACGCAGGGCGACGAGGTGCGCTCCGCCCTCGACGCCAGGACGGACATCGACGACGCCGACCGCCTGGTCCTGGAGGCTCTCCTCGGCAAGCCCATGAAGGAGGTCGCCCAGGCCATCCTGGACATCGATCCGTCGTCCCGCCCGGGGGTGATCTCCCGGCTGATGCGGATCGAAGGGCTGGTGACGCTGCTCCCCTGGGACGACTGGCTGGAGGAGGCTCCGGAGCTCTACTCGGCCCTGGCGGCCGAGGCGGCCGTGCGCTGCGGGCTGGCGGAGATGCTGCCCGGCCTGCGCGCCCGCGCGGCGGTGATGCCCTCGGTGCCGCTGATCCGCGCCCTGGGTGCTCTCGGCGACCGCGAGGCCGTGCCCGTGCTCGCCGCCTGCCTGGAGGCGGCGGAGGATCTGCGCGGCACCGTGCTGGAGAGCCTGGGGCGGATCGGCGGTCCCGAGGCGCGCGCCGTGCTGAGCTCCGCCGTCCTCTCGCTGGGAGCGAGCGCCGAGGCGCGCACCGCCTTCCGGGCCCTCGCGGCCTGCGCCGGACCGGGGGACGACGTGCTCTTCCGGGCCGCCGCGGTGCATCCCGACTGGCAGGTGCGGCTGGTCGCCGCCGATGTGCTCGGCCGCATCCGCAGCCCCGAGAGCTCGATCGCCCTCACCCGCCTTGCCGCCGATCCCGTGCCCGCGGTGTCCCACCGGGCGCTCGCCGCGCTGGAGATCTGAGCTCCTGGGAGCGGAACGCCGCCCCGGCATGAGGAGGGCGTTTCCGGGCGCGCCTATACGCGAAAAATGATTTCTCGTCGCGCGCCTTGGTGTATCTTTGGTCCATGGCTATTTATTTCCCAATTCAGGAAGCGAGAGAGAAGTTTGATGAGATCGTGCAGAAAGCACGGGCCGGCGAGAGGGTAGTGATCTCGGAGGATGGGCAAAACGTGGTGCAAATCCAAGCTGTTCCGAAATCCTTCGCCACAGACCCGGTGCTCCGTGAGCTCGAAGAAGAAGGAATTATCAGCCCCACTCCCGAATATATGCCCTCTCTCGAAGAGGTCCGTCGCGAGCTTGAGGAGGATTGGAAAGCCAATCCTCCCAAACCCGGGGGCTTGGCGCGATTCCTGGAATCGCGGTGATTGAACCGACGTTGAAGGACATAAAGGACGACAAGGACTGCAAGGACAACAACGACAAGAAGCCGGTACCGGACCCCGCTTCCTGTCCTTGACGTCCTTGCAGTCCTTGTCGTCCTTTATGTCCTTGCCCCCCTCCCCCAAAACCCGCGAGGAGGATAGAGTCCCCTCTCGTGCGAAAGATCACCCTGATCACGACCGGCGGGACCATCGAGAAGACCTACGACGAGCACACGGGCGAGCTCGCCAACCGGCGCTCCCTGGTGCGGCGGATGCTCTCCGAGCTGCGGCTGGAGGACACCGAGGTCAACGTCTTCGAGCTGATGAGCAAGGACAGCCTCCAGATGACCGAGGCGGACCGCATCCGTATCCTGGAGGCCGTGCGGGCCACCGGCGCCTGCGAGGAGGAGGGGACCGGGGGTATCGTCGTGCTTCATGGAACGGACACCCTCGCCCTCACCGGCCAGTACCTCTACGATCACCTGGACGGGCCTCGCGTGCCGGTCGTCCTCACCGGCGCCATGCGGCCGTTCGAGATGAAGCAGTCCGACGCCCTGCAGAACCTCACCGAGGCGATCTTCGCCATCGGGGTCCTGCCGCCCGGCGTCTATTGCGTGGCGCACGGCCAGGCGTTGCCGTTCCCGGGGGTTCGCAAGGATACGGAGCGGGGCACGTTTGTGAAGGGGTGAAAGGTATGAAAGGACGAAAAGGACATAAAGGACCTCAAGGACACCAGGGACGCGAATACTCCGGTCTCGGTGTCGTCCTTTGTGTCCTTGAGGTCCTTTATGTCCTTTTCGTCCTGGCTCCGGCGCCCGCCGCCGCCGATCTCTCCGACGTTCAGACCTTCCTCGGCCAGACCGCCTATGACGAGGTGCGGATCTCTCCGGACGGCTCCCGGCTGGCCTTCATCGCCCGCCGCAACGACTTCGAGCGCGACCGCGAGGTCTTCACGCTGTGGACGCTCGACCTCTCGCGCCCCGGAGCGCGGCCCGTCCGGATCGCGGAGCCGGAGAGCTGCTCGGGCCTGCGCTGGTCGCCGGATGGACGCTCGATCTCATTCCTCTCGGGAGACGCCGAGACTGGAGTGCAGCTCTTTCTGGTGACGCCGGACGTCGGAGCGGCGCCGCGACGCCTCAGCGATCCGGCCCGCCTCCCCGCGGGGATCGATCTCTACGAATGGCTGCCGGACGGCTCCGGGGTGGTGCTTGCCGCCGCCGACGCGAGCCAGCGGCGAGGTCAGCCGGATTTCTACGGCGACGTACGCCGGACGTCCGGTTTGCCGTCCGCCTCCTCCTCCCTGTTCCGGCTCGCCGTCGCGGACGGTGGGGTCGAGCGTCTGGCTCCGGCCCCCTTCGAGGCGGTGGAGTCGCTCGCCGTTTCCCCGGACGGCCGCTGGCTCGCCGTCACGGGCAGCGGTCTCCGCCAGACGACGGACAGCGCCGAGATGGCGCTGCTGCCGTTGGCTTCCGGCGAGCCACGGCGGAGCCGCAATCTGGTCATCGAGGAGGGGCCGGTCTGGAGCGGAGAGAACCTCTTCGTCGTCGGCACCGGCGAGGAGAAGGACGGCCGCTATACGGCGACCGAGGCGAGGATGTACCGGGCGGACCGGGAAGATCTTCACCTCGTCCGCGTAGCGCCCGGCCTCCGAGGTCATCTCAACCAGCAGGTCCCGCTGGCGGACGGCTCCCTGCTCGCGGTCACCACGGTTTCGACCGGCATGCAGGTGGTGCGCGTGGAGCCCGCCTCAGGAGCTGTGCGGACGCTCCGCGAGCAGCGCGGCTGGCTCGCCGGCCTGGTGGCTTCGCGCGATGGCGGCCGGATCGCCTTCGCCGCCGGCGATGCCCATCACTTCGCGGAGCTCTACGTGGCCGAGGGGGTGGACGGCATGGCCACGGCCCGCCCGGTGACCGATCTCAACGCCGCCCTGTCGCGCCAGCCGCTGCCGGAGATCGAGACCGTCTCGTGGGACGGCGGCGACGGGGTCTCCGTCGAGGGGGTGCTCTTCTGGCCGCCGGGACGGAAGGGGGAGAAGGGGCTGCCGCTGATCGTGGACCTCCACGGTGGACCTTTCGGCGTGGCGCGCACCGAGGCGGTGGACCTCTACGGCTCCTACGCCTCCTATCCCGCCCTGCTGGCCGCGCGGGGGTTCCTGGTGCTGAATCCCAACTACCGCGGGAGCGCCGGCCGGGGGGACGATTTCGCCCGCGGCATCGAGGGGCACCACTGCTCGGTTCCCTCGCGGGAGGTCGTCCAGGGCGTCGAGAGCCTCATCGCTCGCGGCTGGGCGGACCGGGCGAGGGTCGGGCTGATCGGCTACAGCGGTGGCGGCAGCCTCTCCAAATGCCTGGTCGGCCGCACCGACCTGTTCCGCGCCGCCTGCACGGGCTCGGGGGTGTGGGACCACATCCTCACCTTCGGCACCCTCCGCGGGAAGATGTGGGCCGAGTCCTTCTATGACGGTAAGGCCCTCTGGGAGGACCCCGAGCGCTGGTGGAGCGAATCGCCGGTCAGCGGTCTGGGGCGGGTGAGGACGCCCACCCTGATCGTCGCGGGGGAGCGCGACGGCGGGGCTCCCGCGCAGGCGACCGAGATGTATTACGGTCTCCTCTGGCGCGGCGTGCCGGCGGAGCTCCTGGTCTTCCCGGGCGAAGGGCACATCTTCAGCCGGCCGTCCCACAAGCGGACCAAGATCC
>QHVW01000622.1 GCA_003223675.1 Acidobacteriota bacterium | reverse complement strand
TCACGAGCCCCTCCTCGCCGAGCGGGAACCAGAGCGGCAGGTTGCGGCAGGGGAAGGAATTCTGGACCACCTTGGAGTCGCGCCAGGCGATCACGCTCGTGCCGCCGGTGAAGTCGCCGCCGTTGATGAAGCGGGTGGCGAAATTGGTGGCCAGCGGCTCGCGGTTGTCCGCCGCCGTCCAGCTCACGTAGCGGCCGTAGAAGGTGTACTGGCCGTCGATCGTGGTCTCCGGGCTGCCCGGGGCCGGATAGGTGTTGAACGAGCTGGTGCCGGCGCCCGGCGAAGCCTCGATGTGCACCAGGGTATTGCCGCTGGCGAAATTTTGCCCGTTGTTGACGTAGAAGTAGTCCCCCCAGAGGATGTTCTGGTTGGTCGCGTCACCCAGGCCCCCCGAGACGAAGTAGCCGGGGTCGGCCGGGAAGCGGAGGGTGCAGTTGTTGACCGTATCGACCGTGACGTAACCGCGGGCGATGTTGTCCCCGTGCAGGAGGCCGGCGCAGCCGCCCAGGACGTCCGAGAACTGGCCGGTCAGCGCGGCCTGCAGATGGGCGATGAAGTTCGCCGGCAGGGTGGGCGGCGGCAGCAGGCCGTTGCAGCTCGCGAAGTTGATGTCCTGCGAGAACAGACCCTGCGGCGAGATCGCGTCGTTCGGATCCTGCCCGTCCGAGGCGGTCTGCGGCAGCTTCCCCTGGGCCAGGATGTCCCGCAGGTTGATCGTCTGCACGTCGTAGCCGGTGAGATAGATGTTGAAGTCGAGCACCGGCACCGACAGATCGGTCCACACCACCACGTGCGCCAGCGCCGCCGTGGCCGACGCGTTGTTGATCGAGAACAGCGTGGTCTGGCCGGTCGAGCTCCCGAGGTCGACCTCGAAGTAGGGCAACAGCAGCGTGGCGGACGGCTGGACCCCCATGTCGCAGATCGTGGCCCACGCGGCCGAGCCGGCGACAACCCATAGACAGAGCAGGAACACACACAACACACGGCGCTTCATTACCTACCCTCCTTGCGTAGCAGGTTACGGAAGAATATAGAGCCTTGACTCTGAGCGGATGGTACATCAAAACCCCGGGAGCGGCGGAGCTCCCGGGGAGAGGAAACGCTGCGCTAGGGTCCCGGCGTGAAGTGCACGGCCTGGCAGGCGCTGTCGAGCTGCACGGCGTCGAAGCCGACGCTGAACCGCCCCATCGCCTTCATCTCGGTGGTGACCCAGGCCTGCGCCGCGCGCGGGTCCTCGGGCGGATTGTTGCCGGCCGCGGTGACGAGGGTGTTGAGGTTCAGATAGATCCAGCCGAAATCAAAGGGCACCGGCAGGCCCGCGCCGCCCACCGCGGTGCGCTGCGCCTCGGCGGGGAACGGCAGCAGACTCGCCTGCGGCGGCTGCGGCGACACCGGGAAGGTCTGCGGCACCTGCGGATGCTCGGCCTCATCGAAGATCACGATCCCCTCCTGCCCCAGCGGGTACCAGGGCGGCCGCGTCCCCGGCGCGACCGGGCAGGTGAAGGGGCCCTGGTTGACCTTCGAATCGCGCCAGACGATCAGGTCGGTGCCGCCGCTGAAGGTGCCGTGGGTCACGTAGCGGCTGGCGAAGCCGGTGGCCAGGGGCTCCCGGTTGTCGGCGGCCGTCCAATTCACGTAACGGCCGTAGAAGGTGTATTGGCCGGGGAGCGACGTCTGGGCGTCGGTGGCGCTCGCCTCGATGTGGACCATCGGATTGCCGGAGGCGTAATTCTGGCTCTCGTCGACGTAGAAGTAGTCCCCCCAGAGCACGTTCTGGTTGGTGGCGTCCCCCGTGCCGCCCGGCAGGAAGTAGCCGGGGTCGCCCGGGAACCGCAGGGTGCAGTTGCTCACCGTGTCGACCGTGATGTAGCCGCGGGCGATGTTGTCCCCCAGGTCGCGGCCGGCGCAGAGGCCGCCGAAAACCGGCGAGGGCTTGCCGGTCAGCGACAGCAGCAGGTGGCTGACGAAGTCGGGCGGCAGCGGATTCGGCGGCGGCAGCAGGCCGTTGCAGCTCGCGAAGTTGATGTCCTGCGAGAACGCCCCCTTGGGCGAGATCGTGTCGGTCGGGTCCTGCCCCGCCGAGGCGGTCTGCGGCATCCAGCCAGTGAGGAGGTCGCGCAGGCTGATCGTCTGCACGTCATAGCCCGTCAGGTAGATGTTGAAGTCGAGCACCGGCACCGAGAGGTCCGTCCACACCACCACGTGCGCCAGCACCGCCGTGGCCGAGGCGTTGTTGATCGAGAGCAGGGTGCTGACCCCGTTCGGCTTGCCGAAATCCACCTCGAAATACGGCAGCAGCAGCGTCGCCGCCGGGACCTCGTCGACCGTGCACCGGATGGCCTGGGCGGGCACGGACGCGAAGGCTGCCGCGATCAGCAGGACGACCGTGAGCTTCCTCATGAGAGCCCCTCCTTGGGAGTCGAGTCAAATGCCGTTGGTTGGAGAATCGAGGCGTACGACTGAAAGCGGAGAAAGTATATACAGAACCGCGGAGGGCGTGGCACTCACGCCCTCCGCGGAGGTCTGAGAGGAGAAAAATAGAGCTTAGAAGTGCCAGACGAGGCCGGCGTTGGCGCCGAACCCGCGGAGCTGCAGGGGGACCCGCTCGGAGATGGTGTTGGTGCCGGACGGCACGTTCTCACGCACCGTGGCGTCGCGAGCTCGTTGTTGGTGTTCCCGTGATTGGGGTTGAGGATGAAATAGCTGCCGCCGGCGCCCAGGTAGGGGGAGAAGTTGGCGTCCGGCTGGAACTTGTACTGGAGGCCCGCCTCCAGCGGCAGCACGCGCAGCTTGAGGTCGTTGCTGTCGGAGAAGCGCGTGCCGGACGTGATGTCGCCCAGATAGGTGGCCCGCAGGGTGATGAAGCGGGCGAAGTCGAGCTTCACGCCGCCGCCGTACCCGTGGCCCGCGTCCTGGGTGTCCTGATAGGCGCCGAAGATGCCGAAGTCGGTCGCCTTCGCCGGCCCCCCGAGGAGCCCCAGACCCAGCGCCGTCAACGCACACACGATTGCTGTCTTTTTCATGGCACTACCTCCGTTTCCACTTCGCAACCACTCTACGGAGTTGCTGCTGGACCGCGGCCGGAAACCACCCGGCCGACCGTTGTGGACGCGAACCCCCCATGGGCCGCGCCGTCTATGCCTCTGCTTACTGCAAGAGGCATTCCACAATATGTTGTTACGCGATATGAAAACGGGGGTCGGCGATGCGCTCGCTGCGGCAACGGGGGCAGCGGCTGGGGGCGTGGAGGTGGCGGGCGGCGCGCTCGCGGAAGGTGAAGCCGCAGGAGAGGCAGCGGGCGGGATCGATGCACAGCCGCTCGGGGCCCCGACGGAGGCTCCGCTCGACGTGGCGGCGATCCTCTTCGAGCATTCGCGCCGGGGCCTCCAGCTCCCGCCGCAGCTCCTCGAACCCCCACTCCCCCGTGCCCAGGAGGTCGACGATCCGCTGGCGGAGCGTCGAGGTCGCTTCGAATCTAGAGTTTGGGTCGTCCACGATCAGTACAGTGCACCGGGGGGCGCCACCCGTGTCAGCTCCTCCTGGATCTCGCGGCGGATGCGGCCCTCGATCCGCCAGCGCTCCAGGAGGCCCGCCCGGCTGAGCTCACCAGCATAGCGGGCCCGCACCCCCCTCTCGATCCCCGGCCCATTGGCGGCCAGCGCCCGTTCACGTCCATCGGCGACGAAACGGTGCGTCGCGCGTTCGTCCATGGACACTAGGATACCACTACCCGGTATCAGGGCTGCGTCCGATAGGCGGCCAGCCGCTCTGGCTTGCCCCAGGCCGTATAGAGGTCGACGATCCGCTGCCTCGCTTCCGCGACGTGCTTGGCGCCGTCACCCTTGTCTCGTTGGAGGACGGGATAGCTGTTCACGAGCAGCGGCTCGGCCTCCGGAAAACGGCCGAGGGCGGCCAGGCAGCCCCCGAGGACGTTCTCGGCATCGGGGACGCGCCAGGACTTCGGCATCTTGGCCTTGAAGATCGAGAGGGCCTCCCGCGCCAAGGGCTCGGCTTCGGCGGCCCTCCTCTCGGACACCAGGACCGAGGCGAGGTTTCGGAGATAGACCCCCCGGTCCGGGTGATCTCGTTTGAGTGCTTGGTCTGCGATTGCTAAAGCCTGTCGGTAGTAGGCTTCCCCGCCGCTTGTATCTCCACGCACCTGCTGTAGGACGCCGAGATTGCTGAGGGTTCGGGCCACGTTTGCATTGGGGCCTGAATAAAGCTTTCGACGCAGGCGCAAGGCTTCCTGATAAGCATCCTCGGCGCCTGCCAAATTTCTCCGATCCTGCAGGCAGGAACCCAGGTTGCTCAGAGCGATGGCGACATCAGGATCCGGCTGCCCCTTGGCGAGCCTGCGACGGATCTTCAGGGACTCCCGGTAATAGTTTTCGGCGGTGGCGAGATTACCCCGTTCCTGGGCGAGCTTTCCCAGGTCATTGAGGCTGATGGCAATATCCCGCTCCTCGACTCCGGGGAGCGTCTTCTTGAGCGTCAGGGCTTCCTTATAGAGCCTCTCGGCTTGATCGAAATCCCCTTTGGCTTCGAGGATGGCCGCCAGGTTGGTCAGCCCCCTGGCGTACTCTATGTTTTTTGTATCTCCCCGCTGACGCTGGAGCTTGAGCGCCTGGCGGACGAGAGGCTCGGCCGCAGAGTCGTTCCCCAAATGGCGCAGTGTCGTCGCCAAGTTGTGAAGGTCGTTCGCAACCCGTGGATCATCTTGCCTGAGGGTCTTCCGGTGCAGGTCAAGCGCGGTTTCGAACAACTGTTTTGCGCGCTCCCAGAGACCGAGGTTCAGATAGACCTGCCCCATCGTGCTCATCAGGTCGGCACGGAGCTCCGGCTGACGAGTAAAGCTACTGTCCATCCTCTGGGCACCACGATCCAATAT
>QHVW01000357.1 GCA_003223675.1 Acidobacteriota bacterium | reverse complement strand
CTGATCCCCTCCTTCAGGTGGTCGAGGGCGAGGAGGTGGTCCTTCCAGGCCGTGTCCACCGAATTGAGCATGATGGCGCGCTCGAAGCCGCGGATGACCTCCTCGGGGTGGCGGCTCTCCTTCTCGACGTAGCGCTCCTCGACCGCCTTCCAGAGGGTGTCGCGCAGCTCGTCGATGCCGAGATCCTCCAGCCCCAGATCGCCGGCGTTGATGTTGAAGTAGGCGAGCATCTCGGTGCGCAGGCCGGGGAGGTCCCATTCCTGCGGATCGGTCTTCTCGGGGCAGTGGAGGTCGAGCAGGCCTTCGATGATGTCCTCGACGATGCCCATCACGTACTCGCGCCCCTCGCGCCCTTCGAGGATGTCGCGGCGAAGCTTGTAGATCGCCTCGCGCTGCTTGTTCATCACGTCGTCGTATTCGAGGAGGTGCTTGCGGATCTCGAAGTTCCGCCCCTCGACCTGGGTCTGGGCGCGCTCGATCGCCTTGCTCACCATGCGGTGCTCGATCGCTTCCCCTTCTTCCATGCCGAGGCGGCCCATGATCCCCTGGATGCGGTCGGAGCCGAAGATCCGCATGAGGTCGTCCTCGAGCGAGAGATAGAAGCGGGAGGAGCCGGGGTCCCCCTGGCGGCCGGAGCGGCCGCGGAGCTGGTTGTCGATGCGCCGCGACTCGTGCCGCTCGGTGCCCAGGATGTGCAGGCCGCCGAGGAGGAGCACCTCCTCGCGCTCGCGGGCGCAGGTCTCCTCGTAGCGCGCCAGCGCCTCCTGGTACGCCTCGGCCTCGGTCTCCGGGTCGGCCTCGGAGCGGGCCAGCCCCTCCGGGTTGCCGCCGAGCACGATGTCGGTGCCGCGGCCGGCCATGTTGGTGGCGATGGTGATCGCCCCCTTGCGGCCGGCCTGGGCCACGATCGACGCCTCGCGCTCGTGGTACTTGGCGTTGAGCACCACGTGCGGCACCCGCGGCGGCCGGTTGAGCAGCTTCGACAGCATCTCGCTCTTCTCGATCGACACCGTGCCCACCAGCACCGGTTGCCCCCGCTGCTGCGCCTCGCGGATCTCCTCGACCACCGCGTTCCACTTCTCCTGGGCGGTGCGGTAGACGAGGTCGGCGCGGTCGTCGCGAATCATGTCCCGGTTGGTGGGGATGACGTTGACGTCGAGCTTGTAAATCTGGTTGAACTCGGCCGCCTCGGTGTCGGCGGTGCCGGTCATGCCGGCGAGCTTCTTGTACATCCGGAAGTAGTTCTGGAAGGTGATCGTGGCGAGCGTCTGGTTCTCGCGCTCGATCTTGACCCCCTCCTTGGCCTCGACTGCCTGGTGCAGACCGTCCGACCAGCGGCGGCCGGGCATCATGCGGCCGGTGAACTCGTCGACGATCACCACCTGGCCGTCCTTGATCATGTAGTCGACGTCGCGCTGGTAGAGCGCGTGGGCGCGCAGCGCCTGGTTGACCCCGTGGATGATCTCCATGTTCTCGGGGTCGTAGAGGTTGCGCACGCCGAGGAGCTGCTCGACCTTCTCGACCCCCTCCTCGGTGAGCGCGGCCTGGTGCGCCTTCTCGTCCACCACGTAATCGCCGGTGGTGCTCTTGCGGCCCTCTCCCTCGTCGATCTCCTCCCCCTTGACCAGGCGGGGGATGATGCGGTCGATCCGGTAGTACTTGTCGATCGACTCCTCGGAGGGGCCGGAGATGATGAGGGGTGTCCGCGCCTCGTCGACGAGGATCGAGTCCACCTCGTCGACGATCGCGTAGTGGTGCCCGCGCTGGACCATCGACTCGAGCTCGAACTTCATGTTGTCGCGCAGGTAGTCGAAGCCGAACTCGTTGTTGGTGCCGTAGGTGACGTCGGAGCCGTAGGCCCGCTTGCGGTCGGCGTCCGGCATGTCGTGCTGGATCACGCCCACCGAGAGGCCCAGGAAGCGGTAGATCCGCCCCATCCAGTCGGAGTCGCGCTTGGCCAGGTAGTCGTTCACGGTGACGAGGTGGACCCCCTTGCCCTCCAGCGCGTTGAGGTAGACGGGGAGGGTGGCCACCAGGGTCTTGCCCTCGCCGGTCTTCATCTCGGCGATGCGCCCCTTGTGGAGCACCATGCCGCCCATGAGCTGGACGTCGAACGGCCGCATGTGGACCGAGCGCCAGGCGGCCTCCCGGGCCACCGCGAAGGCGGGGATCAGGATGTCGTCGAGCGTGGCGCCGTTGTCGAGCTGGGTCTTGAGCTCGGCGGTCTTGGCGCGCAACTCGTCATCCGAGAGCGGCTTGATCTGCGGCTCCAGCTCGTTGATGGCGGCCACGGCCGGCAGCAACCTCTTGACCTCTCGTTCATGCTGGCTGCCGAAAATCTTGGTCAGGACTGTGTTGATCATCGAAGTCTCGCTTGGGTTCAGGGAAGATCGGTCGAGCGCGCGCGGCAAGCGCTACAACCCGCAGTCTACCAGAAAGATTCCGCCGGCCGGCCCGAGGACGGCGGGCCCGGAAGGGTGGAGGAGGGGACCTCTACGAGCCGCCCGCGGTCGTGTCGTCGAGGATGTAGGCGAGGGGGTTGACGGGGTCGCCGTCGACGCGCACCTCGTAGTGCAGGTGGTAGCCGGTCGAGCGGCCGGTGTTGCCCACCCGTCCGACGACGTCCCCCCGCTTGACCCGCTGGCCCGGCCGCACCTCGACGCGCGACATGTGGCCGTAGCGGGTGGTGACCCCGAAGCCGTGGGCGATGAACACCGCCTGGCCGAGGCCGCCGACGTCGCCGGCCCGGATCACCACGCCGTCCGCGCTCGCCCGCACCGGCTGGCCCGGCGCGGCGGCGATGTCCACCCCCTGGTGGTCGCCGCGACCGTGCGTCAGGGGGTCGGCCCGGACGCCGAAACCGCTGGTGAAGATCCCTTTGACCGGCGCGATGGCCGGTGTGGAGGAGATCCAGCTCATCCGCTCGTTCAGCTTGGAGGCGACCGTGTCGAGGACACCGGCGAGATGGCTCGCCCGGCTCTCCAGCGCCGGCAGGCCGCTGGCGCCCGCCTCGTCGAGCGGCGTGCCGCCGCCGACGCCCGCCTCGGCGCCGCTCTCCACCCCCTCGACCCCGGCGACGATGGCGAGCTGCCGGGTGCGCTCCTCGTACTGGCCGATCTGGTCCTGGAGCTTCTTGACGCTCGACTCGAAGGTGAGGTTGGTCCGGCGGAGCTGCTCGTTCTCGCTCTTCAGGCGGGCGATCTCGATCGGATTGAGGTTCCTGCTGAAATGGAGCCAGAGGAAGAGGGAGGCGGCGAGCGTGAGGAGGAAGAAGGCAACGGCGGCGATCCCGACCTGGAGGCTGGTTACCTGCCACTTGCGCAGCTTGGCGTGTGCGTGGGGGATCAGGATGATCGTGTGGTGCCGTTTTGCCATAGATCGCTTTACAAGAAGCCAGCCGGAAGCTGGACACCGTCTGGGCACTCAACCGAGCCGCGAAGAACAGAGGCCGTATTGTAGACCGTGGATTCCTGATGTCAAGAGGCCGGTAAAATATGGGGAACCAGCATGAGAAGACGTGTCGAAATTGCACAGAGAAGGATGCGAAAGGGCGGGGAGCCCCGGTCATTCCCCGCCCTCGGCCGCGGGTTTGGACGGCTTGCGCGCCTTCCTCGCGGCCTTGTTGCCCTTCCCCGGAATCTTGTCCCGCCAGCGGGTGACGGCCCGTTTGTCCGAGATGTGGATGTGGACGGCGCCGTCGAGCGCCATGGCCAGCTTCACCATGGTCAGCAGCGTGAAATTGGCGTTGCCGCCCAGCATCTTGGTGATGTACGCCCGGGAGGTCCCCAGGCGCCGGGCGAGCTCGGCCCGGGTGACCCGCTGCTCCTCCATCAGCCGGGCGAGATCCTCGACAAACTCGGTGATCGGGCCGTCGATCCAGTAGTCGGCGTGCGACTCGGCCTCCTGGAACATCTTTCGGTAACGCTCGATATCAGCCATCGCGAGCCTCCTCCACGATTTCCAGCTTGCGGCGGAACTTGGCCTTCAGATATCGCTGCCTCGTGGCTTTCGCCAGCTCGACCTCGTTCCGCGGTGTCCTCTCCGCTTTCGCGAAGGCGTTCGTACAGACGATCCGGCGGCTATCGTCATAGAAGAAGAGAACCCTCAGCTTCTTCCCCTTCGGTTGCCGCCGGAGCTCGAAAATCCCATCTCCCAGAGACTTGCAGAGTTGGGCCTTACAGGCCGGAGGGCCGTTCTGCGGGAGCTCGATCCGCAGCACCCGCAGCAGAGCCCGCTTCGCCGCCTCGTAGTTGGCACCCAGGGCGGCGATGAAATCGAGCACCTGGCACTCCCCCCGGTCGTCCAGCACCGCCAGCACGTCCCAACACCCGCGGGCGATCCGGACGAGCTTCACGTTAACCTCCCTGTTAACGAATGTCAAGACCTTTCCCGCCTTCGGATTCGTCTCGCCGCTCATCGGCTCACCCTCCGGTCGAGGCTGCGGTACTGGATCGCCTCGGCGATATGGGAAGAGCGCACGGCGTCGCTCCCATCGAGGTCGGCGATGGTGCGGGCCACCTTGAGCACGCGGTCGAGCGCCCGCGCCGAGAGGCCCAGACGCTCGAAGGCGTTGTCGAGCAGGACCCGGCCGCCCGCATCCACGGCGCAGAAGTGGCGGAGCTGCTCGGGGCCCATGGCGGCGTTGGTCGGCGTGGGGGTGTGCGGGCTGAAGCGGTCGAGCTGTACGGCGCGCGCGGCGGCCACCCGCGCCGCCACCGTCCGTGTGCTCTCGCCGGCCGAGGAACGGAGCTCGGCCAGACTCACCGCCGGCACTTCCACATGCAGGTCGATGCGGTCGAGCAGCGGCCCGGAGACCCGCCCCCGGTACCGCTCGATCAGCAGCGGCGGACAGCGACAGACGTGCCGGGGGTCCCCCAGATGGCCGCACGGGCAAGGATTCATTGCGGCGAGCAATGAGAAACGTGCTGGAAAGGCGAGCCTTGCGCGGGCGCGGACCACGCTGACGGTCCCCTCTTCGAGCGGCTGGCGGAGCGCCTCCAGGGTGTCCCGGCGGAACTCCGGCAGCTCGTCGAGGAAGAGGACACCGTTGTGGGCCAGGCTCGCCTCGCCCGGCCGGGGATTGCTGCCGCCGCCGATCATCCCCGCCGTGCTGGTGCCGGTGTGCGGGCTGCGGAACGGCCTCTGGCGCAGGAGGCCCGCCGGCGGCTCCTCGGCCACCAGGGAGTGGACCTTGGTGACCGCGATCGATTCCGCCAGGCTCAGCGGCGGCAGGATCCCGGGCAGCCGGCGGGCGAGCATGGTCTTGCCCGACCCCGGCGGCCCCAGGAAGAGGAGATTGTGGCCGCCGGCCGCGGCCACCTCCAGGGCCCGCTTCGCCGTCTCCTGTCCGCGCACCTCGGAGAGGTCCGGCGCTCCCACCTCCAGATCGATGGAGAAGGGGGGCGCGGGAGCGGGGAGGAGCACCATTTCCCCCCGCAGGTGCTGGACCGCCTCGGCGAGGCTCCGCAGGCCCAGCACCGGCACCGCCTCCAGGGCCGCCGCCTCCGGCGCGTTGGCCGCCGGCAGCAGCACCTCCCGGCATTCCAGGCGGCGCCCAAGGTCGGCGATGGCGAGCCCGCCCCGCACGGAGCGGATCGCCCCGTCGAGCCCCAGCTCCCCGCAGATCAGCCGGCCGGCGAGGGCCTCCTGCGGGATCTGCTCGTAGGCGGCGAGCATCGCCAGGGCGATGGCGAGGTCCAGATGATTCCCCTCCTTGCGGAGGTCGGCCGGCGCGAGATTGATGATGATGGACGTGGGTTCCAGGTCGAAGCCGCAGTTCTTGATCGCGGTGCGCACCCGCTCGCGGCTCTCGCGGACCGCGGCATCGGCAAGACCTACGATCTGAATCTGCGGGAGCCCTGTGTGGACGTCGACCTCGACCTGGACGGGGCGTGCTTCAATCCCCCATGGCGTGGCTGCAGTGGCTCGGGCTAGCATCACCCTCAGAAGACGTAAAATGACCCCCGAAACTTATTCGTCCTAGAACCATAAGGGTTTGCTGACCCCCTTTCGAGCCATTTCAAGATTCCATGAAACCTCTGAACATCCTCGCCATCGCCACCAAAGCTCCCTGGCCGGCGGTCGACGGCGGGCGCTTCCTGCTCCTCAATACCCTCCAGGCGCTCGCCGCCGCCGGCTGCCGCCTGACCCTGGTGGCGCCGGTCGATCCCGCGCGCTTCGACCTCTCTGACGTCGCCCACCAGCTCTCCGATGTCTGTACCCCCGCGCTGGTCCCGGCGGCCCCCCTGCCGCCGTTCGCCGCCCTGCTCCGCTCGGGTGGCGCGCCGCTCTCGATCGCCTGCCACACGCTCCCCGCCGTCCGCCGGGAGGTGGAGCGCCGGCTGGCCGCGGAGCGCTTCGACGTCGTCCACGCCGAGCAGCTCCAGGCCCTGCCGCAGGCCGAGCCCGCGTTCCGGCGCGGCATCCCGGTGGTCCTGCGGGCGCAGAACGTGGAGAGCGATCTCTGGGCGGAGACGGCGCGGCGGGGGAGGGGATGGCGCGGCTTCCCGCTCCGCCGCGAGGCGAGGAAGCTCGCCGCCTGGGAAGGGAACGCGGTCCGCCGCGCCGCCGTCACCCTGGCGCTGACCCAGGAGGACGCCGCCCGCCTGCGCGAGCTCGCCCGGGGAGAGGGGAGGGTGGAGGTGGTCCGGGCGGCGTTCCCGGAGCTGCCGCCGGGCCCGGGACGGCTGGCGGGGGAGCCGGCGGTGACGGTCTTCGGCAGCCGGGGGTGGCTCCCCAACGAGGAGTCGACCGTCTGGTTCGCCGCCGAGGTCTGGCCCGCCGTGCGCGCCGCGCTGCCGGGGGCCGTCCTCCACCTCTTCGGAGCGCCGCCCGGGCTGGAGGCGCCCGGTGTTGTAGCCCATCCCTCACCCGGAGACAGCGCCGAGGTCTACGCGCCGGGGTCGATCCTGGCGGTCCCGCTCCGCATCGCCTCGGGAGTGCGCATCAAGATCCTGGAGGCCTGGGCGCGCGGCGTGCCGGTCGTGGCCACCCCGGCCGCTCTCGCCGGCCTGGAGGCGGAGGATGGCCGGGAGGCGCTGGTGGCCCGCGATGCTTCCGAATTCGCCCGGGCGATCACGAGGCTGCACCGGGAACCGGGGCTGGCCGCGGCGGTGGTGGAAGCCGGCCGGGGGGCACGGCGGGAGCGGCATGAGCCGGAGGGGGTGGCAGGGGGGTTGGTGGCGGCGTATAAGCGGGCTATCCGCGCCAATTCTCTATCTGCAACCCCTTGACCCGTTGGAATTCCCGGAGATTGTCCGTTACCAGGATGAGTTGATTTGAGATAGCCTGGGCTGCGATCAGCAGGTCATTGGACCCGATGGTCTTCCCGAGCGATTCGAGGCCCGCTCTGATCCTGCCGTAGGCGGCCGCAGCGTCGAGATTGAAGTCCAGACAGCTCAGGTCCTGTACGAAGTCATCGATCTTCGCGTGGTTCGCTCGCGGCCGGCCGCTCTTGTCCGCCCCGTAGCGAAGCTCGGCAACGACGATCGGGCTGATATAGACGCTCCCGGGCGACAGCCTCCGGATACGAGCCGCCACCCGTGGATAGCGATCGCTCATCGCATCCACGCAGATGTTGGTGTCCAGGAGGTACCTCAATCGAAATCGGGACCCGGCTCGACCGGGGGCGGCTCGTCGGGATAAGGAAAGTCTGGGGCGCTACCCAGGACATCCAGAAACCGCTTGCTCCAGGTGCGCTTGACAGGCTCCAGGATGACTCGATGCCCCTCGCGGTGGATGGCGACCTCCTCCTGCTCTTCGCCGAAGTGGTACTTCCTGGGCAATTGTACCGTCTGGCTGTCGCCGCTCTTGAGAAGCTTGGCTCGATCCCCCACGATTTCACCTCCAGAGGGATTATATACGGATCGTAGCTCTAAGGCTAGAATTCCCCCACCAACCCGATCTCCACCTCCA
>QHVW01000621.1 GCA_003223675.1 Acidobacteriota bacterium | reverse complement strand
CCGCCGCCTCTTTGGTGAGGTCCGGGAGGCCGGCGTAGCGGTCCCGCAGGGCTTCCAGGTGGCCGGGCAGGTCCTGGTCCTTCAGGAACTTGGCGCTGGCCTCCGGGTCGTAGGCGGTCTCGCGGAAGTAGGGGACCAGCAGGCCGGCCAGCTCCCGGAGGGTGCGGGTCCGGGTGCGGTGGAGATTCACCGCGGCGTCCAGGCGCGCCGGATCGGCGTCCGCCAGCCCCACCTCCTCCAGGAAGGGCTCGAGGTGCGGGCGCAGGGCCTCGGCGTCGAGCATCGAGAGGTACTGGGAATTCATCCACAGCAGCTTCTCGCGGTCGAACACGGCCGGCGAGGCGTTCAGGCGGTCGACGTCGAAGAGGCGGATCATCTCGTCGCGCGAGAGGATCTCCCGGTCCCCTCCCGGATTCCAGCCGAGCAGGGCCAGGAAGTTGTAGAGCGCCTGCGGCAGGATGCCCTCGTTGCGGAACTCCTCGACCGAGGTGGCGCCGAAGCGCTTGGAGAGGCGCTTCTTGTCCGCCCCCAGGATCAGCGGCAGGTGGCCGAAGGTCGGCACCTGGCCGCCCAGGGCCCGGAAGAGCGGGATGTGCTTGGGCGTGTTCGAGAGGTGGTCCTCGCCGCGGATCACGTGCGTGATCCCCATGTCGATGTCGTCGCAGACCACGGACATGTGGTAGGTCGGGTTGCCGTCCGAGCGCAGGAGGATGAAGTCGTCGAGGGCGTCCGGCGGGAAGTCCATGTCGCCGCGCACGATGTCGGTGAAGGTGATGTGCTCGTCCGGCATCTTGAAGCGGACGGTGAACGGCTTGCCGGCGGCGAGGTGCTGGTCGATCTCCTGCTGGGAGAGGTTGAGGCAGGTGCGCGGATAACGGAAGGCCTCCCCCCGCTTCTGGACCTCGGCGCGTTGGGCGTCGAGCTCCTCGGGGGTGCAGAAGCAGCGGTAGGCCTTGGCCGTCGCCAGCAGCTCCTCGGCCCGCTCGTGATGGCGGGGCAGCCGCTCGCTCTGCAGGAACGGCCCCTCGTCCCAGACGACGCCGATCCAGGCCAGGGCCGACTGGATCTGGCGGGTCATCGCCTCGTCGGACCGCTCCTTGTCGGTGTCCTCGATGCGCAGGATGAAGGCGCCGCCCACGCTCTGCCGCAACAGGTCGTTATAGATGGCGGTGCGCGCGCCGCCCACGTGCAGGAACCCCGTGGGCGAGGGGGCGAAACGGACCCGGACGGGTCCCTGGATCTTGGTCATGGCGTGGCTCCGGAGCGCGCCCCGCAGGGCGGGAGGGGGAGGGTATCACAAGCCCCCCGACCGAGCCTTCACCGGGACCCCTAGCACCGGAACGTGGCTTATGGCATGATGCCGGCCTCAGAAGAGTCGGTCCACAATCTGGCCCGGGCGAACCGGAAGGTCGGAATCGCTGGGCATGGGTAGGCGCCCCATACGGCGACGAGCAAGGAATGAGCGGAACGCAGAGCGAGAGCAACCCGATCGCAGGCCGTCCCGGCCAGACCGTCGAGCCTTCGACGGGTCTGGCGGTTTCCGAATCCGATCCGGTCGACCATCGTGCCCCATTGATCCTCGGCGCCCAGACGTTCCATGCCATCACCGAGGCGGTGGCACGGCCGATGGAGCGCCCGGCCACCCGCGGCTGGTGGATCTGCTTCCTCATCTCCCTCTCGATGCTCGGCCTGCTCGGCGTCAGCATCGCCTGGCTGTTCTGGGAGGGGATCGGCATCTGGGGCCTCAACAACCCCGTCGGCTGGGCCTTCGACATCACCAACTTCGTCTTCTGGGTCGGCATCGGCCACGCCGGCACCCTGATCTCGGCGATCCTCTTCCTCTTCCGCCAGAAGTGGCGCACCTCGATCAACCGCTCGGCGGAGGCGATGACCCTCTTCGCGGTGGCGTGCGCGCTGATCTTCCCCGGCATCCACATCGGCCGCCCCTGGGTGGCGTACTGGATGTTCCCGATCCCGAACCAGATGGGGATGTGGCCGCAGTTCCGCAGCCCCCTGATGTGGGACGTCTTCGCGGTCTCGATCTACGGCACCGTCTCCCTGCTCTTCTGGTACGTCGGCCTGATCCCGGACGTGGCCACCATGCGCGACCGCTCGGCCGGCTTGCGGCAGAAGACCTTCGGGGTGCTCGCTCTCGGCTGGCGCAGCTCGATGCGCCATTGGAAGCACTACGAGACGGCGTACCTGGTCCTGGCGGGCCTCGCGACGCCGCTGGTGCTGTCCGTCCACTCGATCGTGTCGATGGACTTCGCGACCGCCCAGCTCCCCGGCTGGCACACCACGATCTTCCCGCCCTACTTCGTCGCCGGGGCCATCTTCTCGGGCTTCGCCATGGTGATGACGCTGATGGTGATCATGCGCAAGGCCTTCGGCCTCGAGCAGATCATCACCATGAAGCACCTGGACTACATGGCCAAGATCATGCTGCTCACCGGCTCGATGGTGGGTTACGCCTACGCCCTGGAGTTCTTCATCGCCTGGTTCTCGGGCAGCGCCTACGAGCTGTTCACCTTCAAGAACCGCGCGTTCGGGACCTATGCCTGGGCCTACTGGACCATGGTGAGCTGCAACGTGATCCTGCCGCAGCTCTTCTGGCTCAAGAAGGTCCGCTCGTCTCTGGCCGCGTTGTTCGTGCTGTCGATCTTCGTCAACGTCGGCATGTGGTTCGAGCGTTTCGTCATCA
>QHVW01000356.1 GCA_003223675.1 Acidobacteriota bacterium | reverse complement strand
ATCCCCTGATGATTGGCGAGCCAGGCCTTGCCGTCCGCCAGGTCGATGGCCAGGCGGCCGCCGGAGACCCCGGTGAGCAACCGGAGAGCCTGCGGCTCGTAGCGGTGCATGTGATCGAGCGCCACGGCGACCGATCCCGCGGGGCCGGAGACGGCCAGCAGGGCGCCGTCCGCCTGTTTCCCCTCGCGGCGCCGGCCGCCGGCCGCCATCTCGAAACGGAGCGGCGCCGTGCGGCGGTCGCGCAGGGTCTGACGGACCCAGGCGAGATCCTCCCCGCCATTCCCCACCGGCCCCTCCAGCGCCGGCTCCTTGAAGGCTCCCACCGCGGTGACGGCGGAAAGCGGGCCTCCCAGGTCGAGGGAAAGCGCGTCGCGCGCCCGCTCCACCAGCACGGCGTCGGGTTTGCCGTCCTTGGTCACCATGCAGCCCGTGCACGCGAGATCCCCCTCCCAGGCGACGGCGTGGCGCACCACGGCGGTGGGGGAGCCGGCGGTGAAGACGTAGCGCCGCCGCGAGCCGAACCGCCCTCCCCCCACGGCCGGCAGGTCGTAGGCCCCCTCGACCACCACCACGGCCGAGAGCGACCCCTGCGACTCGATCCGCAGGCCGCGCCGGGTGGAATGCCCCCCCTCGGCCGCCGCCGCCCGCAGCGTCATGGCGCCGCCGGTGACCAGCCTCCGGCCGCCGGGCAGGGTGATCTCGTCGAACAGCTCCCCGGGATTCTTCCCCAGCCGGAAGGTGGCGGCGCCGGTGTCCACCACCACCTGATCCCCCTGGCGGGTGAGGCGCAGGGGGCTCGGCGGCGGCGGATTGGCTCCCGCCGAGCCGTCCGCCACCAGGGTGTAGGTGGCGGTGCCGCGGGCGGCGACCGTGGCTGGGAAGACCGCCAGCAGCCACTGGACGGGAGCCGCGGCGTCGTCCCGTCCCGCGTTCCAGCGCGCCAGGATCTGGAATTCGGCCGGCACCGGCCTGCCGTCCGGCCCCACGATCGCCAGGGCGCGGGGATCGCGGACGCCCAGCGCGCGGGGGAGTGGCACGCCGGAGCGCACCACCTCGCCCGACCGGGCCACCCCGGCGGTCTCGCGCACCGCGAGGGGGATGCGCGTGGGGACGCCCGTCTCGGGCCGCGCCGGCACCACGGGCCCCGACATCGGCAGCGGGCTCGCCTCCAGGGTGGCAGGACGCTCCGGCGCGGAGCAGGCGAGGGACAGCCCGAGCAGCAGCAGGAGAATGGGCCTCATGCGGCGGGCAGCTGCGAAATCCGGACCAGGGAGGCTCCGGCGAGGGGCCCGGCAGGCCAGATCACGCAAAAAAGAAAAGGGGGAGGAAAGATTTACCCGGACGCCCCCTCTCTCTCGGGGAGATAGGTGTTGGGGAGCGAGGGCTTTGCGGGCTACACCTCTCATAGAGGGTGGCCGGAAGCCGACCCGAGATTCGAGACCGGGATGCCCGGGCGGGGCTCTCTACCAGCGCTCGCCGCCGCCGCCGTAGGCCCGCTGGCCACCGCCAGGAGGCCGGTTCTCGCGCGGACGAGCTTCGTTCACGTTGATCCTGCGGCCCATCAAATCACGGCCGTTCAGTTTGTTGATCGCGGCCTCGGCCTACGAGCCCTCCTGCATCTCCAGGAAGCCGAAGCCCTTGGACTGGCCCGTGACCTTGTCCTTGATGATGGTGCAGGACGACACACTCCCGAATTCCTCGAAGGCGGCGCGCAATTGATCCTCGGTGATCCGGTAGGGCAGATTGCCCACGTACAAATTCATCTCGGTCTCCTTTGGCATGTTCGACGGCTACTTGCAAGCAAAAACTCTGCCTGTTTCGAGAATTTTCGCTGTGCCGCGTCAGCCGAGGGAGGGGTAGAGCTGGCGGTAGCTGTCCGCCAGCACCAGGATGCGTTTGACGTAATTGCGCGACTCGTCGATGTTCAACGTCTCAAGGAAGTCGGCGAGCTGGGCGTCCGGCCGCCTCTCCGTCCACAGCCGCTGGATGCGGTTCGGACCGCCGTTGTAGCTGGCGAGGGCCAGCTCCACGTTGCCGTCGAAGCGGTCGAGCAGCTCCTTGAAGTAGACCGCTCCCAGCCGCACGCTCGTCGTGGGGTCGTAGAGCCGGTCGGGCGCGTAGGGCACTCCCACCTTGTGGGACATCTCGCGGGCGGTGTCCGGCATGAGCTGCATCAGGCCGCGCGCCCCCACCGGGCTGGTCGCCCTGGGGTCGAAGGCGCTCTCCTGGCGGATGATGCCGGCGATGATGTGCCCCGGCAGCCCCGTCTCCTGAGCGCACTCGCGGATCTGGTCGCCGTAGGTGAGCGGGTAGTAGGCGAAGAGGATCTCCGCCGGCACGTTCGCCTGATAGGCGCCGCCCAGCGCCGGGTAGGCCTCGCGCAGCAGCACGAGCCCGGTGCGCTGGTCCCCCTTGTGGCAGAGGATCAGACCCTTGAGGGCCAGCACGTCGCGGGGGTTGGCCTGGGCGGCCACCAGCTCGAGCTCCTGGCTGGCCAGCTCGTCGAGGCCGAGATCGGTGAGGAGCTTGGCCCGGCGCAGCGCCGGCTCGGCCGGCCAGGCGCCCGGCTGCTCCTGCGAGAGCATCTCGGCGGCGGCGGGAGCGGCCGTCTCGCCCAGGCCGGCCGCCGCCTGCCGGGCGTAGAAATCGCTGGTGTCCGAGGAGACCACGATCTGGCGGAAGAGCGCGTGCGCCTCCTCCCGTTGCCCCATCTCCTCCAGGGCGCGGGCCTGCCAGTAGCGGCCGCGCTGCGCGTCGCCGTCTTCCGGATAGATCTCGCCGAGCACGCTCCAGGCGGCCACCGCGCCGGCGCGGTCCCCCGCCTGGTAGCTCCGCCAGCCGCGCTCCCACAGATCGCCCGCGCCGGTCTCGTCCAGGGGATCGATCCGCCGCAGCAGCCGCAGGGTGTCGACCGCCGGCTCAAGCAGGCTGGCCTTCTGGAAGTCTTTGTAAAGACGCCGCAGGGCGTCGGCCGAGAGCTGCAATTTCGCGTGGGTCCGCACCAGCTTGGCGAGCGAGATGGACGCGGCGTCCGTCTGGCCCGCCTCGGCCATGGCCAGCACCCGCTCCCATTCGAGCGCGGCGCGCTCCGTGGAGTCCGAAGGCATGAGCGTGTCCAGTACGGTGAGCGCGTCGCGGCCTTCGCCGCTCCGCAGGAGGCTGCGCGCCTTGGTCAGATGCCACTGGAAGTCGCGCTCTTCGTCCGGGACCTGCTCCAGCGTGAGCAGGGCCGCCCGCGTGCTGTCCCCGGCGAGGAACGACTGCGCGCGGCGCAGCACCTCTTGCGGCGAGAGCAGATGGGCCCAGTCCATCCCGCCGTCCGGCGCGCGGAAGGCGTGCACCACCTGCGCGGCGTCGGAGGAGAGCGGGTCCTCGATCAGCAGCCGGCGTCCGGCCTCGCGCTGCGCCGGCTCGTCGGCCATCTGGCGGCCGAGCTTCCAGGCCAGACGGTCGAGATCCTCACCCGTCTTCCCCTCGACGTCCGCCTGGCGGGCCCGCCGCAAGAGGTCGAGGGCGGCCTGCGGCTGACCGTGATCGGCTTCGAGCTGCGCCGCCTCCAGGAAGGCGGCCGGCCGCAGGGGGGAATCCGGATGATCGCCGAAAAGCCGGCTGTAGGCCTCGCGGGCGAGGTCCTGGTCCCCCCGCCGGGCGGCGCTCTGGGCGAGCAGATAGAGCCGCCAGTCCTCCAGCGAGCCGCCGGGGGCCGAGGCGTTGGTGAGGAGCTCCTCCGCCTGGCGGTCGTCCCCCGCCTGATGGGCGTAGAGGCCGGCGATCACCTGGGTCTGGGCGGCCTGGTCGGGGTGTTCGGAGGCCACCGAGTCGAGATGCTGGCGGGCTTCTTGCAAATTCCCACGCCGCAGGGCCTCGGCGGCCTGGGCATACAGATTCTCGGGAAGCGTGGGGTGGTGCTGCCGCCAGGTCCGTTGCTCCGCGCTCTCGGGGCGCACGATGAGCGACGCGGCCGGCCGGGGAGAGCTCACCAGCATCGAGACCGTGAACAGAGAGGAGACGATCAGGAAAAGAACGACGATAAAGCGAGCCGAATGCTTCTTCATGGGCCTCCGTCCGACCAGGATTGGCGACTGCGCGTTGTAAATCTCTCCGAGACCGCCCGTGTCTCGGCCTGATTGTCGTCGGGTCGGGTGTCCCCAACTCTTCTTCTAACCCGTAGGATACGGAGCGCATTCCACTTCTGTCTACCCTTCTTGCGCAAAATTTCACCTTCACGACCGGTTTTCGCTGCTCTCCTTGTAAATTTGTAAGAGTTGCCTGTTTTGGGTGGTCGCGGGGTGGCTGGAAAGGCTCAGTGTGGGGAGGTTTTTGCACGGGGCGTTATCGGTCGGATCGGTCGGATGGCTCTTTTTAAGCCGCTGGCAGGCCGCCCACCGGCTTGGGCGCCGGTCCGGGTTATCATTGCGCCCGCTGTGAGCCGTGGAAGCCCCTAGTTTCCCTAAGTTAATTCCTTGAAAGATGTCGTCGATGGCGCGTCGGAATCGCGAGGCTGGTCGGAAAGCCGCGGGGTGCTTCCTGCGGGTGTTGCTGGTGCTGGTTCTCGTCATTGTCGTTTTGGTAGCGTTCGCCGGGTTCTACTCCGGCGCTACCCCCAAGGTGACGGTCAAGCCCGCGTTCGCGGGGATCGGCCGCCGCACCCCGGTCCAGATCCGCATCGACGACCCCCAGCGCGTCGAGAAGCTGCGCGTCGAGGTGGTCCAGAATTCGGACGTCAAGCCGGTGATGGAGAAGACCTTCGAGCCCCAGCCGGCGTGGAAATTCTTCGGCACGCCGCCGCCGGTCACTCTCACCGCCGACGTCGGCCGCGAGACGGTGCAGGGGCTGCGGACCGGCGAGGCCACCATCCGCGTCACCGCCGAGCGGGCGGGCTCGCTCTTCCGCCGTCCCGACCCGGTGGTGCAGGAGGTCAAGCTGCCGGTGCGCCTGGCGCCGCCGACGCTGCAGATCTCCTCCACCTTCCACTACGTCAACCAGGGCGGCTGCGAGGCCGTGGTCTACCGCGTGGGCGAGGGGGCGGTCAAGGATGGCGTGCAGTCCGGCGACTGGTGGTTCCCCAGCTTCCCCATGCCGGGCAACGACAAGCAGATGCGCTTCGCCCTCTTCGCCGTCCCCTACACCATGACCGACGCCTCGCAAGCACATCTGGTCGCCGAGGACGAGGTGGGCAACCGCGCCGAGGCGAGCTTCATCGACAAGTTCACCCCGCGCCCGATCACCACCGACACCATCCAGGTCACCGACGCCTACGTGAACAAGGTGGTGCCGGAGATCATGGGGCAGTCCCCCGAGGTCGCCGACCAGGGAGATCCAGTCAAGAACTACGTCTGGATCAACCGCGAGCTGCGCAAGAAGAACGCCGCCACGCTGATCGACCTGGCCCACAAGTCGGAGCCCCGGTTCCTCTGGACGGGGCCCTTCATGCCCATGCGCAACGCCAAGATCACCGCCGCCTTCGCCCAGCGGCGGACCTACCTCTACAACGGCAAGTCGATCGACATGGAGGACCACCTGGGGTTCGACATGGCCTCGGTGACGCACGACGCCGTGCCGGCCTCGAACGACGGCAAGGTGGTGCTGGCGCGCTTCTTCGGGATCTATGGCAACGCGGTGGTGATCGACCACGGCTACGGGCTGATGAGCCTCTACGGCCACATGTCGCAGCTCGAGGTTAAGGAGGGGCAGATGGTGAAGCGCGGCCAGGAGCTCGGCCGCTCCGGCCAGACCGGCCTCGCCGGCGGCGACCATCTCCACTTCACCATGCTGCTCCAGGGCCTCCCGGTCACCCCCGTCGAGTGGTGGGACCCGCACTGGATCCAGGACCGCATCGCGAGGAAGCTGGGCGCGGCGCTGCCGTACCGCCCGTGAATGGAAGCAGCCCGCAGGCCGGGAGGACCGGCCCGCGGGCACCGCCGGCGCTATGGGGCGCAGACGCAGAACGCGTTATTGGGGCAGCAGAAGCTGTAGGTCGGGCAGACGATCAGGTGCTCGTCCTTTTTGCAGGTCGTCGAGGACTGGGCGGACGCGGGCGTCAGGGTGCTGGCCGCGGTGGCGGCGAGGGCGAAGGCCAGGATGATGAGCTTTTTACGCATGGTGGTTTCCTCCTTGGTGAATCGGTCCGGGTCTAGCAGTGGCAGAGAGCGCCGAAGTGGCAGCACACGGTGAAGCCCCCGCACTGGAACTCGTAGGTTCCCGAAGGACAGGACTTGGTCGCGGTCGTCGAGGCGGTCGCGGTCGTGCTGGCGGCCGCGAGCGCCGCGAGGGCGAAACCCAGAGATAAGAGCTTCTTGCGCATGAGAGTCCTCCACAGATGCGAGAGCGGGTCCTTCCCCGCCCCTATCCTTAAGTGCTTCAATCCCCCATCATCCGGTACCTCCCGATGTGACGTTTGCGCCGCCCCCGGCAGACAGGAGGATCGTTCATGACCCGAGGCAGCGTCTACATGCGTTGGGCCAAGGAGCACGCCGCGGCCCGCTACAACCTCGCCAACAGCGGCCTGCTCGGCTGCTCGACGGCGGACCTCGTCCTGGAGCCCGGGGACGTCCAGGTCAACGCCGCCACCCGGGACGGCTACCCCCCTCTGCTGGAGGCGATCGCGGCACAGTACGGCGTCTCCCCCGGGCAGGTGGTCACCGCTCCGGGGACCTCCGGCGCCAACTTCCTCGCCTTCGCCGCCCTGGTCGATCCCGGCGACGAGGTGCTGGTCGAGCGGCCCACCTATGAGCCGATCCTCGCGGCGCTCGGCTTCCTGGGGGCCCAGATCCGCCGCTTCGAGCGCCGCTTCGAGAACGGGTACCACCTGGATCTCGACGAGGTCCGCTCTCTGCTCACGGACCGCACCCGTCTCCTCGTCTTGGCCGATCCGCACAACCCCAGCGGCGTGATGCTGGAGCCGGAGGAGGTGGCCGGGCTGGCGCGGCTCGCGGAAGGGGCCGGCGCCCATCTCCTGGTCGACGAGGTCTACCGCGACATCTGGTTCGAGGCGGCGCCGCCGAGCCACGTCCATCTCGGCCCCAACGTCCTCGCCACCAGCAGCCTCACCAAGAGCTACGGCCTCTCGGGATTGCGCTGCGGCTGGATCCTCTGCGCGCCGGACGTCGCGAGGCGCCTCTGGCTCACCCGGGACGCGATGCAGGCCGTGGACTCGGTGCCGCCGCGCCTTCCTGGCGGACCACGAGGAGTGGCTCGACTGCGTCATCCCCGCGCGCTCGATGACGGTCTTCCCCCGCCTCCGCAAGGAAGAGGGCGCCAGGCCTCTCCACGACTGGCTGCGTGCCCGCGAGACCTCGATCGTGCCGGGGCAATTTTTCGAAGCTCCCCACCACTTCCGGCTGGGCTTCGCCGTGATGCCGGAGGACGTGGCGCGGGGGCTGGAGCGGCTGTCGGCAGGGTTACGGCGGGTTGGGTAGAGCCGCCCGGAGCTCCTGAGGCTTTTCAGCGTCCTGCCCTTCGAAGCCTCACCCTCGGTCCCTCTCCACTTCGTGGAGAGGGAGGGCCCACGTAGGAAAGATCTGTGATCTCGCACGCTCCTGAAGATAGATTCCCCCTCTCCACGAAGTGGAGAGGGGGCCAGGGGGTGAGGCTTCGAAGGGCAGGACGCACCGGCCAACGAGGCCGTACCGGATCACACCCCTGTCCCCCCCTCCCCTCGCCCGGGCACCTGGGGAAGTGTAGGTCCGGCGGCATGGTGCCCCCCGACCCCTGGAATGCCGGGTCCGATCCTGGCATAGTCACTCCCATGGAAATCCAAGAGACCTGCCTCGACCTCGTGGCGCTCGCGCGAGACGCCGGACCGGACCCCAAATCCCGGGTCTCCACCATGGCGGCCGGCCTCATCGGCTCGGAGATCCTCCGCATCGCCTCGGAGATCCGGGCCCTGGTCGCCTCGGGCCGTCCCGTCTGCAACCTCACGGTCGGGGATTTCGACCCGCGATATTTCCCCATCCCGGCCAAGCTCGCCGAGGGGACCCGCGCCGCCCTGGAGCGCGGCGAGACCAACTACCCCCCCGCGAACGGCATGCCGGATCTGCGGCAGGCCGTGGGCAGGTTCTACGAGCGGGAGCTGGGGTTGCGCTATCCGGTCGAATCGATCCTCATCAACGGCGGCGCCCGGCCGGTCATCTACTGCGTCTTCCGCACCCTGTGCGATCCCGGCGACCGGGTGGTCTACCCCGTGCCGAGCTGGAACAACAACCACTACGTGCACATGGTGGGCGGCGTCGGGGTGCCGGTGATCTGCCGTCCGGAGCACCGCTTCCTCCCCAGCCGCGAAGACCTGATCCGGGCCCTTCCCGGCGCCCGCCTGCTCAGTCTCAACTCGCCGCTGAACCCCACCGGCACCGCCTTCACCCGCGAGGACCTGCTGGGGATCTGTGAGGCGGTCCTCGCGGAGAACGAGGGGCGCGCCCGCCGCGGCGAGCGCCCGCTCTTCCTGCTCTACGACCACATCTACTGGATGCTCCGCTTCGGCGGCATCCCGCACTTCACGCCCCCCGAGCTGATCCCGGAGATGGCGCGCTACACCGTGTTCGTGGACGGCATCAGCAAGGGGTTCGCCGCCACCGGGCTGCGCGTCGGCTGGGCCGTGGGGCCGGTGGACGTCATCTCCCGCATGTCCGCCGTGCTGGGCCACGTCGGCGCCTGGGCGCCGCGCGCCGAGCAGGTGGCGACCGTCGGCCTGCTCGACGATCCGGAGGCCATCCGCCAGTTCGAGGCCGTCTTCCAGCGCGAGCTCCAGGCGCGCCTCGACCGCCTGCACGCCGGCCTCCAGGCCATGAAGCAGAAGGGGCTGCCGGTGGACAGCATCCCGCCGATGGGAGCGATCTACCTCGCCGCCCGCATCCACCCCTTCGGTGGCCGGACCGCCGCGGGAGAGCTGCGCACCAACGAGGAGATCCGCCGCTGGCTGCTGGAGGCGACGGGCATCGGCGTCGTCCCTTTCCAGGCTTTCGGCTCGACCGAGGACGACGGCTGGTTCCGCCTGAGCGTCGGCGCGGTCTCGCTGGCCGACGTCGACGCCGCCCTGCCGCGGCTCGAAGCGGCGCTGCGGCGGCTCGCTTGAGAAGGGATCGTGAAATGAGGACGCTTCGTTCCGTTCTGGCCCTCCTGCTCTTCGCGGCATTCGTCCTGCCGGCCTGGGGGGCGGAGCCGGTCACCATCCGCGTCGGCAAGCTCCTCGACGGCAAGGGCGGCGCGATGAGCGACGTCACGATCGTCGTCGAGGGATCGCGGATCGTCGGGATCGAGAAGACGCCGCGGGAGAATCCGACCTGGGATCTCCGCCATCTCACCCTGATGCCGGGCGGGATCGACACCCACGTCCACATCGGCTGGCACTTCGGCCGCAACGGCAAGCTCTACGATGAGGAGGAGAAGGGGGTCCAGAAGGAGACCCCGGCCGACACCATCCTCTACGCCGCGGACAACGGGGTGGAGACCGTGCGGAGCGGCATCACCACCGTGCAGAGCCTGGGCGCGCCCGAGGACGCGGCCCTGCGCGACGCCATCGCCCGCGGCATCCTTCCCGGGCCGCGCATCCTCACCTCGCTGGAGCCGATCGCGGACCCCTCGCTCACCCCCGAGAAGATCCGCGAGGCGGTGCGCCGCCGGGCCGAGGAGGGAGCGGACGTGATCAAGATCTTCGCCTCCAAGAGCATCCGCGACGGCGGCGCCCCGACCCTCACCCAGGAGCAGCTCGACGCGGCCTGCGGCGAGGCCAAGGCCCACCACCTGCGCGCCGCCGTCCACGCCCACGGCGTCGAGAGCGTCCGCCGGGCGGTGCTGGCCGGCTGCACCGTGATCGAGCACGGCGTGCTGCTCGACGCGGCCACCCTGCGCTTCATCGCCGAGCACGGCACCTGGTTCGATCCCCAGACCGACCTCGTGTTCCGCAACTATTTCGAGAACAAACAGCACTTCGTGGGGATCGGCAACTTCACCGACGAGGGGTTCGCGCAGATGCGCCGCGCCGTCCCTCTGGCGCTCAACATGTTCAAGGAGGCGCTCAAGACGCCGGGCCTGAAGATCGTCTTCGGCACCGACGCCGTGGCCGGCGCGCACGGCCGCAACTTCGAGGAGCTGATCTACCGGGTGGAGAAGGGGGGCCAGGACCCGATGGACGCCATCGTCTCCGCCACCTCCCGCGCCGCCGAGTCGCTCGGCCTGCAAGACAAGATCGGCGCCGTGGCCTCAGGGCTCGAAGCGGATCTCATCGCCGTCGAGGGCGATCCCACCCAAGACATCAACGCCCTCCGCCACGTGGCCGGGGTGATGAAGGGTGGCAAGGTGGTCAAGAACGAGGTTCGCTGCCGCTGAGCGCGCCTCACGCCTCCGTCCGGGCCTGACGCCCCCGGGTGCCGAGGAGGAGCCAGACGCCCGCCACGATCTTGACGATGGAGCCGGCCATTAGAATAGGCCGAGTCAGCCCAGCTTCTGGAGGAAAACGCCCAACGTGCCAACCACGCATTCCGCCGCCGCCCTGAAGCCACTCTTAGCAGAGTGCGGGTACACAGGCACGCGCTTGAAGGAAGGTTACGTATTTGGCGCGATAACGGCCGAGTACGTTGGATTCGCGACGAAGCCATGGGATTTTGATTCGGCCTGTATCGCGGTCATGGCGGGCAATGGCAACTCGGAAGCGACTGCCCGCTCTTGTCGGGAAATGGGCGCTCCGATCATATGGGTGAGCAACAACGGCACGGTCGATTGGTGGACGCAGCACGGCGCTGGACCGACCCGGTTCGCTTCGGCTTCTATTCAAGAGTTTCCAGCGCTCGTTCATCGGTACAAGGCCAAGCTCGATCCGTTGAGCATCTATCGCGGCAAGACCCTTGCCCGCATCGACAAGTCCAGGCAACTCGACTTCGTTGATGCGGGGTTCTTGCCGCTGCTACGCGACGAGGCGGGCAAAAAGCTACATGACCTCGTCGAGGAGATGCTCAGTGCGACCCTCGCAGGGCTGGGTAAGGGTGAGCCGAGCAGGCAGGAGCTTCGCAATGTATTTACGGCCGTGTTCCGGCTCCTTGCAGGGAAGATCCTCAAAGACAAAAGCGTTCGCGGCTTCCAGAGATTGGATCTTTCCGACCCCAGCGACGTTCTGAGGGCGGTAGGAAAACACTACAACGCCCGCCAAGCAGATATTTCAATCACGAGCCGGTGGGCCACTGCGCTCGGGTCGGCAGCTTCGTTACTCTGTAAGGCGGGTAGCTTTGAGGTCGTGTCGCCCGAAACGCTCGCGTACGTCTATGAGCACACGCTCGTGACCAAGCCAATGCGTAAGATGTTGGGCATCCACGCAACGCCTCCTTGGCTTGTCGACTACATAGTATGGCAATTGTACGACCGGATTCTTGAGATTCCCGAAACTGACCGGCACGTCTTTGAGCCCGCTTGCGGGCATGCACCGTTTCTTCTATCCGCTATGCGGCTGTTACGGATGGAGATCTCGAACAAAGACGAGGCGGAGGTCCACAGGTATTTAAAATCTCACATCCATGGTCTGGAGATCGATGACTTTGCCCGTGAGATCGCCCGGTTGTCGCTGACGTTGGCTGATGTCCCGAATCCAAACGGCTGGGATCTGCGCGGCGACGATATGTACGCTTCAAACGTGTTGCAGCAAGAGGCGGCGAAGTGCGCGATTCTGCTGAGCAACCCTCCATATGAAGCATTCACGCGTGCCGAGAGTGAAAAATACAAGGAGTTGGGCTTTGCCGTTACCAAACCTAAGGCGATCGAGCTGATGGAGCGGACGCTGGCCTGGCTTCCGGGCGGAGCGGTTTTCGGGTTGGTCTTGCCCCAGAACGTTTTGCAGGGCACAGAGGCGAGGGGGGTGCGTAAAGCTCTCTTGAGAGATTTCGACCTCCTTGAGATCTGTCTGTTGGCCGACAAAGTGTTTGAAGAAGGCGAGCCCGAGTCTGTGGTTTTGTTGGGCCGCCGCCGAGTTGGCGACACCGCTGCTCGCACTGTTCGATATCTCCGTGTGCGTGAAGAGGGAATCCAGAAATTTAAGGAATTTTATCAGCCAGATTCACGCCTCGAAGTGAAGATAGACCGGTTCGAGGCTGATCCCCAGAATAGCTTTCTCGTGCCGGACTTACCAGACGTCTGGGCTGCCTTGGGTGATCATCCGCGTTTGTCAAGCCTGGCCGATGTCGGCCAGGGTTTCTCATTTGCGAAGAAGGGTCTGCTCGCGGTCGCCCGTAAGGCAGCGAAGCGCAAGATTGAGGGCGCTGTGCCTGCAATCCTTGACGGACACACAAAAGTCGCTATCTGGGATCTCCCATTACGATCATGGTTAAACCCTGCGAAGACGCCGGTGAAACCTTGGCGGAGCGGCTTCGCGACGGGCGAGCCACAGGTGTTGGTCAATTATGTGAGAGCAACTCGTGGGCCTTGGCGGCTCAAGGCTTTCCTCGATTATGAAGGTCGCGCAGTAATCAATACCTACGTCACTGTCCGCCCAAAGCCTGAAGGGCCGCCGATCGAATTCTTGTGGGCTCTTCTCAACTCGCCCATCAGCAATGCTTATGTTTATTGCCATACGATGCAGAAGCATAATTACGACGGGCTCATCGCTAAGCTGCCGCTACCGCAACGATGGAAGGATCACGTCCGCCCGATAATAGAGGCGGCCCGCGCGTACCTCCAAGTGGTGAGACCATCCGAGGTCCTAGTGCTTCGGGCGGACAACGAAACAGTGGCATGTGAAGCGCTGCTTGCAATGGACGCCGCCGTTATGCGTGCGTACAATCTGCCTGTCCGTCTCGAACGAGCCGTGCTCGATCTGTTTCGGCTGCCGCTAGTCAAGAGAGAGGAACGTCGGCGAAAGGGGATCGGCTGTGCCTTTGGCGACTACTATCCTCCCGGGTTCACGTCCTACTTGCCGCTCTACATGATCATCTCCGACCACTTCCAGCGAGCAGCGGCAGATTCGACTGTTGATCGCTTCAAGCCTGGGGAGTCGGAGTATGTACGTAACGTGCTGAGCGCCGCAGCGTACAAAGACGAGGAGTAAGGCGTGGCGGACTACCTCCTCGATACCCACATCGTGGCCTACTGGTACGATACTTCAAGGCTCGAGCATGCAAAAGTACAGAGTCGACTCAATGCAGTGAAACAGCCAGACCCTGTGGCCAAGTACGTCCCTCGTCTGTTTGTCTCCATCATTACGTTGGGTGAGATCGCGTACGGGCATCGCGTGGCGCCCGCGCCCGATGCCGCGAAGCAGGCTGAGTATACAAGGTTCGTGCGGGAGCAATTCCCCGAAGTGCTAGAGATGACCGACGATGTGGCGGAGCAATATGGTGAATTGAGGGCGTGGCTCTTCAACAACTGTGGGCCGACGGCGAGGAAGTCCAAGGTCAAGAGAGCCGAAGAGCTCGTGAGTCCAACGACAGGTAGAGAGCTGGGCATTGATGAGAACGATATCTGGATCGTGGCACAGGCCAAGACCCACAACTTCGTGTTGGTTACTCATGACTCCCGTGGAAATTTTGGCAAGCTTCTGAAGCAGTTCGCTCCAGATTTGACGGTAGAGGATTGGACTCTGTAATAGCTTGCTCACGGTCCACCGGCCGCCCCCCGCGCCATGAACCAGTTGGGCACCTCCAGCACCGGTTCCTGGGCGCGCACCTGGAAACCGAAACGCTCGTAGAACGCGACGTTCTCCCGTTTGTCGGTCTCCAGATAGGCCATCGCCCCGAGCGCGTCCATCCGCCGGCAGAAGACGCCGAGCAGGGCGGCGCCGATCCCTTGGCCCTGAAGGTGCCGCTCGACGCCCACGGGACCGAGGTGCCAGTGCGGCTCTCGTGGGTCGTGCCGGGCCCAGGCTCCCACCCATTTCAACAACCGCACCGTGCCTCCGATCCCGGCGCCGGCGATGGCTTCCGGCAGCAGGCGGAGCCGCTCGCCTCCCGACGGCTGGCAGCGGCCCGGCTCCACCATCGCGCAGACTCCCACCAGCGCACCCGACGAGAAGGCGCCGAGCACCGCCCCCTTCGGGACGTACTGGCGGAGGACGCCCTGGAAGACGCGGGTGAGGGCCCGCTCCCGCTGCTCCGGATCGGACCCGAACGCCTGCACGTGCAGCGGATTGTCGCGCATCCCGCGGCCGAGCACCGCCGCCGCGGCGTCCGTCTCTCCGGCGTTGAGATCGCGGATTTCGATCAGTCAGCCTCCTCCTGGCGGGGAGTATCGCAGAGACGGATGTGATTTTCTCTCCCCTCGGGCGAATCATAGGGTGAAGGCAGCACCCGGACGTGAGACTGAGAGCCATGACCCGACGCCCCAACCAGGAACGCTTCCTGACCCTGCTCGACGAGCACAAGAAGATCCTCTACAAGGTGGCGAGCTCGTACTGCCGCAACCCTGAGGATCGCCGGGATCTGGAGCAGGAGATCGTGGCCCAGCTCTGGCGGTCCTTCGACCGTTACGACGAGAGCTACAAATTCTCCACCTGGATGTACCGGATCGCGCTCAACGTGGCGATCTCCTTCTCCCGGAGCGAGACCCGGAGGTCGCGCCACACCGTGCCCGCCGGGGAGTCGATCCTGGAGATCGCGGACGCCCGCGAGGCCGCGGAGCCGGACGCCGATCTCCAGATCCTGCGGCGGCTCATCGCGCAGCTCGACGAGCTCGACCGGGCGCTCATCCTTCTCTATCTGGACGGCAACCGTTACGACACCATCGCCGAAATCCTCGGCATCTCGGAAACCAACGTCGGCACCAAGATCGGCCGGATCAAGGCTCGGCTCCGGCGCGACGCGGCGACGCTTTGAGAAAGGAATTCAAAATGGACATCGAAGATATGAAGCAGCGCTGGGAAGAGGCTGACCGGAAGCTGGACGCCAGCCTCCGCTTGAGCACCCGCCTCCTGCGGGAATCCGCTCTGGGCAAGGCGGCCAGGGCCACGTCGCGGCTCTCCTGGCTGATGCTGCCGGAGATCCTCCTCAACCTCGGCCTCGTGGCCTGGCTGGGATCGTTCATCGCGGACCATTTCGCGCAGGCCCGCTTCGCCATCCCCGCCCTGGCGCTCGACCTCGGCGCCATCGCTCTCCTCATCGCCCAGGGCCACCTGTGGTTTGCCTTGCGTGGCATCGACTACGGCGCGCCCGTGGTGGCGATCCAGAAGGAGCTCGGCCGGCTCCGGCTCCAGGAGCTCCGCGTCCTCAAGTGGGTGATGGTGACGGCTCCCCTCGCCTGGACGCCGCTGCTGATCGTGGCGATCAAGGGCCTGCTCGGCCTCGACGCCTACGTCCTCTTCAGCGGCGCCTGGCTGGCCGCCAACGTGGCGTTCGGCCTGGCGGTGCTCCTGCTGGCGGTCTGGGTCTCGCGGCGCTACGCCGACCGCATGGAGCGCTCGCCCCTGATCCAGCGGATGATGCGGAACCTCTCCGGGTACAACTTGAATGCCGCGGCCGGGTTCCTCAGCTCGCTGGCGCGGTTCGAGGAGGAGAGCCCCGCCTGAGCCCCTACTCCTGGCGCAGCGCCTCCATCGGGTCCACGCGGGCGGCGGACCAGGCCGGAAGCAGGCTCGCTGGGGAAGTGGTCCGTGAGTCAGGGCATGATATTTGCAAATTCAAATATATTCCAACAATCGCTCCCCGCCGTCTACGGACGGCGGCGGAGCCGGCGCGGTTTCTCGCGGGGGAAAACAACATGAGACATGCAACTGGGTCACACCTCCGGCTCTCTCTCGTCCTGTGTCTGACCGGGCTCTCCATCCTGGCGGCGCCCATCCTGGCGGCGACCACGACCATGGCGCCCACGACTGGGATCAATGCAAGCAATACGACGTGGGGATCGGACAACGGGAGCTCCTGCACGGGCGCGATGTGGGCGTGCGTCGACGACGGCACCACGTTCGCGGCGAACGACGGCGACCACACCTACGTCTACTCCCAGGCCGCGGGCGGCTATCACACCACCGGCTTCGCGGCGGTCTCGGGCACGGTGACCCAGGTGGCGGTACACATCGTGGCCGCCACCATCTCGGGAGCTTCGGGGAACGCGACGGTGAGCCTCTACGCCTCCGGCTCGCTCCAGGCCACGGGGACGGCGCACGCGCTCAACGGGACGTACACGCAATATAACGATACGTTCGCCGGCCTGTCGATTCCCAGCACGAGCAACATCCAGGTGCGCGTGACCTTCTCGGCCACCAATCTCAAATACACCGAGGTCTGGGTGGATGCGACCACGGGTTCGACGCCGGCCGATCCGGTGGTGGCCGGGGCCGGGGACATCGCCTGCAACGCCGCGGAACGGGCCTGCACGACGAAGTGCGGCACGAGGTGCTGCGACTGCCAGGACGGCGCGACGCACAACCAGCTCGTGAGCATCAATCCGACCTACGTCTTCACGCTGGGCGACAATCAGTATGAAAACGGCGAGTACGCGAATTACTCGGATACGTCCGGCGGCTACGCCTCGACCTGGGGCCAGGAGATCGGGATCACCTTCCCGTCAGTGGGCAATCACGAGTACAACGGCCACGCGAGCTGCACGGCCTGCGGCTGCAGCCCGGCCGGCTGCTGCAGCGACACCTGCTGCGACACGGTGGCCAAGCGCCAGTGCGCCACGCAGGCTTACATGAACGCCAACTATTACAAATATTTCAGCAGCGTGAAGAGCGCCGAGGATCCCAACGGCAACGGCTGGTACAGCTACGACATCCCGACCTCCGACGCCTCGCGCTCCTGGCACGTCGTCGTCCTCAACGCCGCGATCTGCGATACGGCGAAGTTCCCGTCGTGGGCGAGCGCGGCCAACTGCCAGAGCGGCTCGGCGCAGTACCAGTGGCTCCAGCAGGACCTCGCCAACTGGGCCGCGGGCGGCAAGAAGTGTCTCCTCGCCTACTGGCACGAGCCGCGGTTCTCCAGCGGCACCGAGAACGGCGGCAGCGCCAACTACTCACAATTCTGGTCGCTCCTCCAGAGCTACGGCGTCGACGTGATCCTGCAGGGGCACGACCACAACTACGAGCGGTTCAATCCGCAGAATTCGAGCGGCACCGCCGATTCGACCGGTCCGATCAGCTTCGTGGTGGGCACGGGCGGGCGCGACACCGACACCTGCGCCACCACGCGGGCGCCCAACTCGGCCAAGTGCGTGGCGGGCACGTTCGGAAACCTCAAGCTCACGCTGCACCCGTCGAGCTGGGACTACGATTTCGAGAGCGCCGCCGGCACCGCGGTGTCAGACCTCAGGGCCGGCGTGGCCTGTCATAACTGAAGCTACGGCGTCGCCGGCATCCGCGCCGCGTAGAAGCTGGCCATCCGGGTCGCCGCCGGCGGATCGAGGTTGCTGAGGGCGACCACCACGGTTCCGATCTGGGGGTAGACGCGGAGCTCGCCGTTCATGCCGGGGGCTCCGCCGCCGTGGCCGTAGCCCCGCAGCGGCCCCTCGTCTCGGGACTCGAAGCCGAAACCGTACCCCTCCGGCACCTGTGCCTTCGTCGCCTGGGCGAGCGATGCCTTCGAGATCAGGCGTATCAGTGTTCGGCACCCAGGCGCCTTTGCGCTTCATGTACCCGGTCGAGCGGTTCGGCACCGCCTCGTTCTCGGTCAGCGAGCCGGTGGAGGTCATTCCGGCCGGCTTGAAGATCTTGCTGTCCACGTAGTCGTAATAGGACATGCCGGTGACCTTTTCGATCACCGCGCCGAGCAGGACGAAGCCGTAGTTCGAATATTTGAACTGTTTTCCCGGCTCACCGTCGAGCGCCCGCGATCCGTAGAGCTTCAGGTAGTCGCCGTGGGTGCGCAGCGAGAGGCGGTTCTTGTCGAATTCCGGACCGAAGATGTCGCCGGTGCCGCCGGTGTGCGTGAGCAGGTGCCGCACGGTGACCTTCGAGGCGACGTCCTTGTTCGGATACTCGGTCAGATATTTTCCGATCGGATCGTCCAGCGAAAGCTTGCCCGCCTCGACGAGCTGCAGGATCGCGACCGAGGTGAACATCTTGTTCATCGATCCGATGCGGAACCGCGTGTCGAGCGTGACGGGCGCTCCGGTCTCCCGGTTGGCGCGCCCCCAGGCCTTCTGGAACAGAATCTTGCCGTGGCGCGCGACCAGGACGGTGCCGGAGAATTGATCGTTTTTCGCCAGCTCGTCCCCGTGGGCCGAGAGCGCCGCCAGGGCGTTCGCCTCCGACATCCGCGGCACCGCCAGGTCCGGCGGGGGCTGCGTGGCATTGAGGACCGATTTCAGGATCTTCGGGGGATCGTCGGCGCTCACCGTCAGCTCATAGCGGGCGATGGTGTCCGAATCCTTCTCCCGGAGCAACACGGTGAGGCCCAAGGCCTCGCTCTTCTCCACGCGCACCAGGGTGAAGCCGCCGGTCCTCTGGCGGAATTCCAACCGGTCCTCGACCGGCGGCGTCGGCCCCTGGCGCGGATAGGCCGCGTCGAAGGCGCGGATCTGCGTGGCATCGGCCGAGTTGAACGCGGCGAGCCAGGCCGCGAAGACCTTGCCGGCGGGGGTCTGCGGAATCTCCGGCTGGCCAACGGCCGGGGCCGCCAGGAGGACGATGGCGAGCAGCGCGCCGAGCGCGCGCCAGGAAGCAGGGATCATGGAGGGCTCCTTTCCGAGCGGAAACGCGATCCGCTGTCCTATAACGCTGGAGCGGAGACAAGGTTTCCGGACCCGAGGCGCTCCTACATACATCTTTGTAGATCTGGGGCAGCCGCCCCTGCAGGGGCGAATATCCGCACGCCAGAAAGGAAGGTCACATGACTCGTCTTCGCAGGCTCCTGTTCCTTCTCGCGATCACGGCGCTGGCTGTCGGCGTGCCCACCCGGACCCTCAAGGCGGACCCGAGCACGGGCTTCATCCTCTGCTCCTGCCAGCTCTGCTCCCGGTCGGACGTGGTCTGCCAGGTCAGCCCCTCGGGCTTCAGCATCCGCTGCGCGGACTACTACCGGCGATGTTCTGCAAATAGAAGGTCGCCGCGACCCTGCCGGGGCGGCCCTGCGAGGCTGCCCCTCAGCTCCGGTCTCCAGGACCCTTCACCGCCGACAACCTCCGGCCTGGTGATTCGTATGAGCTGTCTCACGGTCACCCCATCCTCTGCCTGCCCACGGGGGGCCGGGGCGCGAAGGCGGCGAGCGTGGGGGACGGTGTGCTCGCGAGCGATCCCGCGGTTCAGGACGTCGGCGTCGACACCGGCTTCTCCCCGTCTTCCGACATTCTCCGGGCTCCTGACCTCGCGGTCGGCAAGATCCCCGATGAGCCGGGTTGGGTTCATGGGGTACCCCCCCTGGCGGTCGAGTACGCGGACACGGGCCAGGACGAAGCTGATCTGCCGGTCAAGATCCAGGAGCTTCTGGCCGCCGGCACTCGCTATGTCTGGGTGGTGCGGCTGACCGGCCCGCGGCGGGTGGAAATCCACCAGCCGGGCCAGGGGTTGCGCATTGCGCATCCGGGTGAGCAGCTCGAAGCGCCAGGCGTTCTCGCCAATCCGGTGCCGGTCGAGGCTCTCTACGACCGCAAGACTTCGCGAGAGGTGATCTTCCGCAATCTCCTTCAGCGGCAAGGCTACGGCAGCCTGGAAGACGTCCGCGCGGAGGGCGAGATCGAAGGCCTTCGGAAGGCTGTCGTCATGATTCTGACGGCCCGGGGCTTGACGGTCACGGACGATCTGAAAACAGCCCTGGCCAATTCCAGTGACCTGGAGATCCTCGAGGCCATCCTCCGCCAGGCAGCGACCGTTTCTTCGGCGGCCGAGATCCTCGCGGCGCTCCAAGGCTGATCCCCTACCCCCGCCCCTTCGTCTCCCGCTTCGCCCGCCGGCGCTGAACCGAGATCAGGGTCAGCCCGAGGTCGTGGATCTTGCGCAGCACGGAGAGGAGGGCGCACTGATCGGGAACGCTGCCGGTGAGGACGGTCTCGCCCTGGGGCTCCGCGGTGAGCTTCAGCCCCTCGAACCAGCTCGTCCAATGATCGTCCAGGTGCTCCTGGAGGCGGATCTCGTAGCAATCCTCCGGAGCGTCTTTGTCACCGGCCACTGGGCTCGCCTCCATTTCCGTCTCTCACGTAGTCAGAGTACGATGTAGGCCCGATTCAGGCCATTCGCCGAAAGGCGGATTTTCAGGCGTATCCCAATAGGGGTGTTCCCCGCTCAGGAGGCAACGTGGGCGTAGTCTTCGGTTCCCGGTCCACCGCGCGGCTGCTGGCCGCCGTCTCTCTCCTCGCGCTCGCCGTTCCGGCGGGGGCCGTGCCCAAGGCGGAGCGCTCCGCTCTGACGGCCCTCTACAAGGGCACCGGCGGGCCGAAGAATTGGCTCGACCGCACCGGCTGGCTCGGCACCGTGGGGACCGAGTGCTCCTGGAAGGGCGTGCAGTGCGACCAGACCGGCGCGTCCGTCATCGCCCTCGACTTGAGCGAGAACGGCCTCACGGGGACCCTCCCGGCGACCTTGAGCAACCTCGCCAATCTCCAGCTCCTGGATCTCGAAGGAAACGCGCTCTCCGGCCCTCTCCCCAAGACTCTGGGCCGTCTGGCGAATCTCCACGCCCTCTATCTCGGCCTAAACCAGGTCTCCGGCGCCCTGCCGCACGAGCTGGGGAGCCTGGGCAAGCTCCAGATCCTGGACCTCCCCTTCAACCGCGTCTCCGGGAGCCTCCCCACGGAGCTCGGCAATCTCGCCAACCTGCAGATCCTCAATCTCGGGGGCAACCAGATCACCGGGAGCATCCCCGCGCAGCTCGGGAATCTGCGGTTCCTGACCTATCTCGATCTCTCGTCGAATCAGCTCAGCGGCGCGATCCCCCCCGACCTGGGACGTCTCGCGAGCCTCCAGACGCTCGCGCTGGACGACAACCGGCTCTCCGGGCCGATCCCCGTCGCGCTGGGGAGCCTGGCCGTGCTCGTGGAGCTCAGCCTCAGCGGCAATCAGCTCTCGGGCGTCATCCCCAGGCGGCTGGGGAGCCTGTCGGCGTTGATGTTCCTCGATCTGGGGAGCAACCAGCTCGGCGGCCCGGTTCCGCCCGAGCTGGGCAACGCCACCGCGCTCGTGGGCGTCCTGCTCTCCGCGAACCGGCTGGAGGGGACCATCCCGGGCACGTTCCTCAACCTGCCCAACCTGGAGACGCTCTGGCTGGACCACAACCGGTTCATCGGTCCCGTCCCCTTCGAGCTGGGCGCCATCCCGACGCTCGACGACAACGGCGGGCTCGACCTGCGCTCCAACGCCCTGGCGACCGATACCGAGCCGGGCCTGCTGGCGGACCTCAATACCAAGCAGGAGGGAGGGGAGTGGCAGCGCTCGCAAGCGGCCGCGGCGCCGTTCGATCCGCAATTCGCGCTCACCGGGCTGGCCGACCGGCGGACGGGAGGCTTCATGATCTGGACGCTCCAGACCACGGCCGGCTCGCCGCCCGTCACCGTTTCGACCACCGGCGGAACGGGGGACGTGGATCTCTACGTCCGTTTCGGGGCCGCCCCCACGATGACCCTGTTCGACGCCTCCTCGACCAATCCGGGCGATCAGGAGTCCTTGACCCTCGCACCGCGGACGGGGACGTATTACATCGGCCTGCGGGCGCGCTCTGCGTATACGGGGGTGATGTTGCGGGTGGGGCCCTGAGGCAAGGACCAAAAGGACCTAAAGGACCCAAAGGACCACAAGGACCGGCACGGACTCAGAGTGGGCGTCCGTGTTGTCCTTGCAGTCCTTTGGGTCCCTTTGGTCCTTTTGGTCCTTGATTTACCTCACCCTAGCGCCGCCCGGATCTTCGCCGCCAGCCGGTCGGTGGAGAAGGGCTTCTCCAGAAAATCGTAGTCCCCTTCGACGATGCCGTGGCGGACCACCACGTTGTCGGTGTAGCCGGACATGAGGATCGCCAGGATCT
>QHVW01000620.1 GCA_003223675.1 Acidobacteriota bacterium | reverse complement strand
CCGGCGAGTGGGAGGAGCTCGCGGAGGGCCAGCGCGTCGGTCCCTATCGGGTGGTGCGGGAGATCGGCCGAGGAGGCATGGGCGCCGTCTATCTCGCCGTGCGGGCGGACGAGGAGTTCGATCAGCGGGTCGCCCTCAAGCTGGTGGGGTTGGGATCGGCGGCGGAGATCGTCCGGCGGTTCCGGGCCGAGCGCCAGATCCTCGCCCATCTCGATCATCCCAACATCGCCAAGCTCCTCGACGGCGGCACGGCGGAGGACGGCCGGCCCTATTTCGTCATGGAATACGTCGAGGGGCGGCCCATCGATGAATACGCCGGCAAGCTGCCGCTTCGCGAGCGGCTGGCCCTGTTCCGGGAGGTGTGCGCGGCCGTCCACTTCGCCCATCAGAACCTGATCGTCCATCGCGACCTCAAGCCCGGCAACATCCTGGTGACGGCGGACGGCGTCCCCAAGCTGCTGGACTTCGGCATCGCCAAGCTGCTCGATCCCGGGCGGAGCGATCCCGGGCTCTCGGATCTGGGGCTGCGGCCCATGACGCTCCAGTACGCCAGCCCCGAGCAGGTGCGGGGGGAGCCGATCACCACGGCGAGCGACGTCTATTCGCTGGGCGTGCTCCTCCACGTCCTGCTCACCGGCCGCTCTCCGTACGCCGCCGCGGCGGACGACCGGCCGGCTCTGGAGCGGGCCATCCTCCAGGGGGAGACGGTGCGGCCGAGCCAGGCCGTGGCGACGCGGGAGGAGGCGCGGCGGCTGGCCGGGGACCTGGACACCATCGTGCTCCGCGCCATGGACCCGGAGCCGGGCCGGCGGTATGCCTCGGCGGAGCAGCTCGCCGCGGATGTCCAGCGGCATCTCGACGGCCTGCCGGTCCTGGCCCGCAAGAACACGGCGAGCTATCGGCTGGACAAGTTTGTCCGCCGCCATAAGGCAGGAGTTGCCACGGCGGCGGCGGTGCTGTTGCTGGTCCTGGGCTTCAGCGTCACGGTCACTCTGCTGTGGCAGAGAGCCCAGCGGGAGCGGGACCGGGCCGCGGCGGTGTCGGATTTCTTGGAGGATCTGTTCGCCAGGGCGGACCCGAGCCAGTCTCGCGGGGAGACAGTCACCGTCCGGGAGGCTTTGGACCGGGGCCGGCAGCAGATCGCGGGAGGGCTTCAGGCGGCGCCGGAGACGCGGGCCTCCCTGATGGAAACGATGGGGCGGGTGTATCGCAGCCTGGGTCTGCACGATCAGGCCCGTCCCCTGCTGGAAGAGTCGCTGCGCATCCGCCGGCGGACGGGGCAGGATCCGGTGGCCGTGGCCTCGAACGAGATCAACCTGGCTCTGGCGCTCCAAGAGATGGGGAAGAGGGACGAAGCCGAGCCCCTCCTCCGCGACGGCCTGGAGATCCTGCGCCGTCAGGGGGCGACGGCGACTCTCGACTACGCCGCCGGGCTGAACAACCTGGGAGGGCTCCTGAAAGAGAGAGGAGACTACAAGGCCGCCGAGGCGCTCTTCCGCGAGGCCCTGAGCCTCAAGCAAAGGATTCCCAGGAGCGATCGGGAGGTGGCGCGGGCTTACAACAACCTGGGAGACGTGCTCTACGCTCAGGGCGACATCGCCGCCGCCGAGCCTTATTTGAGAACGGGCCTGGCGATACGCCGCCGGCTCTTCGGCGGCGAGCCGCATCCTGAGCTGGCCACCAGCCTCAGCAACCTGGCCTCGCTCCTGGAGGCGAAGGGGGAGCGCTCCGAGGCCAAGGCGCTCTACCGCGAGGCGCTGGCCATGCGGCGCAAGCTTTACGACAACCAGGGGACGAAGGTGGCGCAGAGCCTCGGTAATCTCGCTTTCGTCCTGCTGGCCGAGGGGCGGCCGGCGGAGGCCGAGCCTTTCGCCCGGGAGGCGCTCGCGCTCAAGCTGCCGAACGACTTCTATCGCGCTGTGTTTTTGCGACATCTCGCCGCGTCGCTGGCCGGGCAGGGGAGGGGACGGGAGGCCGAGCCTCTGGCCCGGGAGGCACTCGCAATTTTTCGGTTTTCGAAATCGGAGAGCTCCCGCTGGCGGACGCCGGACGCGGAGAGCGTCCTCGGAAGCTGTCTGGCAGCCCAGGGGCGCTATGCGGAGGCCGAGCCTCTGCTGCTCGATACGTATCTCGTTCTCAAAGCGGATCGCGGAGAAGGTGCCCACTATGCCCCGGCGGCGCGCCAGAGGATCGTGGACCTCTACATGGCCTGGGGACGGCCGGACCGCGCGGCCGCCTACCGGAATGGTGAGGCTTCTACTGCGCCCGCTCCACCCGCACCTCCGGATCGCCATACCGATCGCGGGTGATCGTCACCTGCCAGGGGTTGCAGCAGACCTCGCAGTCCTGCACCAGCACGCCGTAGACGTCCGGCTCGACCGAGATCTCCACCCTTTCGCCGCAGTAGGGGCATTCGATCTCGATCTGGTCCGCCCAGTAGCCGTCGTGCTCTCTCATGACGTCCACCCTCTGACCATCATATCCTGGAGGCCGGGCGTGTCCTTCAGCACCGCCAGCGGCACGATGTCCGGAAATTTCTCGACGAAACGTATGTCCACCATCATCCAGGTAGGGTTCTCCGGATCGCTCTTGGGATCGAAGTATTTATGCCCTTTCTCGAAGGCGTAGGGATCGGGATACCCGCCGCGCGCGATCTCGGCGACGCCGGTCACTCCCGAGGGCTCGGCGTTCGAGGCGTAGAAGAGGACGCCGTCCCCCGGCTTCATGTCGTCGCGCATATAGTTGCGCGCCTGGAAGTTGCGCACCCCCTCCCAGGTGGTGACGCCGTCCCGCTCGAGGTCGTCGATGGTGTACGCCTCGGGCTCGCACTTCATCAGCCAGTATTGCTTGGCGCGGGGCATGGTCTCTCCTTGTCACACGTTCTGCCGAAGCATATCCAGGAGCTCGTCGCGCGTGAAGATCTTCGCCAGCTCCGGCGAGTCCTCCTGGACGACGCTCGCCATCACCTGGCGTTTCTTCTCGATCAGGGCGGCGATCTTCTCTTCCAGGGTGCCCTCGGTGACCAGCTTGAAGACCTGC
>QHVW01000911.1 GCA_003223675.1 Acidobacteriota bacterium | reverse complement strand
CGAAATCGGCCGCCTTCTGCGCGCTCTGGCGCCACCGGCCCGAGCGGGCGATCCTGATCCTCGTCCCCGGGCATGCCCTGGTAGGGGTGGAGGGGGCGCCGCGCGCCGAGGAGGCCTACGTGCGGCTCGGCAACCGCTACTTCGTGCTCTGCGAGGTGGCGGGTCCGGGAAAGGTCCCGCCCGGCTTCGGGAGGATCTCCGGCAGCTTCGAGTACGTGATGATCGAGCCGGCGGGGGAGTGAGCCTCATGCTAAAATCAGCAGGTTGCTTCCAGGCGGGCCGCCGTGATTTGATAGGGCGACCTGTTGGAAAGGACGGCACGTATGAACGCGATTCCTCTCCAGCGCCACGACGACGACGACGTCTACTATCCGGAGTCCGACGGCCAGCCGATGGCGGAGACCGATCTCCACCTTGATGAGATGGTTGACCTGATCCACGCCTTGAGGCGGCGGTATCGGCACGTGCCGGACGTCTACGTGACGGGCAACCTCTTCTTCTACTACGCCAAGGGGGATCCCCGGTCCGTGGTGGCTCCCGACGTCTTCCTGGTCTATGGGGTGGCGAAGAGGAAGCGCCGGACCTACAAGCTCTGGGAAGAGGGGCGGGTCCCCTCCCTGGTGATCGAGCTGACCTCGGACAGCACCAAGGATGAGGATCTCTCGAAGAAGAAGCTCTGCTACGAGAGCCTGGGAGTCGAGGAGTACTTCCTGCACGATCCCTTTGGCGATTACCTGGACCCCACCTTACAGGGGTTCCGGCTGATGAACGGGCGGTATCGGCCGATCGATCCCGAGCCGGATGGCTCTCTCCGCAGCCTCGCGACGGGGCTGATCCTCCAGGTCGAAGGCACCCGGCTCCGGTTGGTGGACGCCGTCACGGGCGAGCGCCTGCTCTGGGACGATGAGCTCGACGAGAAAGTCGAGGCCACCGAGCGGCGGGCCGCCGCCCTGGAAGAGGAGCTCGCCCGTCTGCGCCGGAAACTGGCCGAAGGAGCCTAACCCCCACCCGGCAGCCGCACCTCGAACCGCGCCCCGCCCCCCTCCCGGTTCCCCGCGGTCACCGTCCCGCCGTACCCCTCCACGATCGCCTTGACGATGGCGAGCCCCAGGCCGGTGTGGCCGTCGCGGGCGTGGGGCTCGTCGGGACGGTAGGTGAAGAAGCGGTCGAAGATCCGGTCGAGATGGCTTTCGGGGATGCCGGGGCCCTGGTCCTCGATGCGCACGC
>QHVW01000910.1 GCA_003223675.1 Acidobacteriota bacterium | reverse complement strand
TCTTCGACGTCGGCCAGGAGCTCGGCGGCCGAACGGACGGAGGCCAGCGGGTTCTTGAGCTCGTGGGAGACGTCGGAGGCGAAGGACTCCAGGGCGTGCTGGTGGGCCGCGAGACGGTGGGTGAGCTCCTCCAGGGCCCGGGCGAGGTCGCCGATCTCGTCCGCCCGGCGCGAGCCGCCGAACCGGCCGCGCAGCCGTCCCCGGCGGTCCAGGAGGTCGCTCGCCTCGTCCCGCAGGCGCCGGATGGGGTGGGTGATCGTGCCGGCGAGCAGGAGGGAGAGGACGGCCGCAACGCCGACCGAGCCCAGGAAGACCTT
>QHVW01000909.1 GCA_003223675.1 Acidobacteriota bacterium | reverse complement strand
ATCAGCCTCTGGAGCGAGCGCACCTGGAAGTTGGGCGCCGAGAGGTCGCGCTGCGGGTGGAGGTGGGGGATGTCGGTCAGCGATTCGAGGAAGGACTTGAGCGGCGCGCCGATCACCGGGAGCTGCGAGGCGCGCGAGGTGATCTCGTAGACCCGCCGGGAGGCGCGCCAGAGGCGGAGCTCCTCGGGAGCCACGAGCGGCGGCCGGTCGACGTGCAGGATCTCGGTGCCCAGCTCCGTGGCCAGAGCGTGCGCCGCCCGCAGATGGCCGTAGCCCATCTCGACCGAGGTGACGATGGGCTTGGGGCTGGGCTCCAGACGGGGCTCGATCACGCGAAGCGGCGCCTTCATCCGAGCGCGGCGATCGTGGCATAGCCCACGAGCTTCAGCAGCGGATACTCGAAGACGACCAGCCTGGCGCCGGTGCCCGCGAGAGTGCCCACCAACACGCCCGCGGCGACGTCCAGGGGGTAGTGGGCCCCGAGATAGACCCGCGAGACGGCGATGCCCAGGGCGAGCGCCAGGAGGAATCCGGCGAGCGGCACCCCCTGGCCGGCGGCGAAGCCGCCGATGCCGCGGCTGGGCCGCTCGCGCCGGCAGAGCCGCTTGAGCGGATGCGCGATCAACAAGGCGAGCCCCGCCGCCGTGCCGAGCAGCGCGCAGTCGCGGCGCCCCACGCCGCCGGAGAAGCCGAGCACCAGCCCCGCGAGCACCCAGCTCGCCGGGTCCCCCAGGTGGGTGAGCCCCCGCATCAGGCGGGTCATCAGGCGGGACTCCCAGCGCCGAACGATGAGGAGCAGCCGCTCGTCGATCGAGAGCACCCGCCGCCAGACCGATTCGCTGCGCAGCGGGATCAAGCGACCTCCTCCGCCAGCTCGCCGGTGGCCGGCTCGATCGCCCCAGCGGGAGTGAGCAGGCTCCCCGGGCCGATCCGCAGGGGGTGGCCGCGCCAGCAGATCGTCCGCCGGAAGAGGCCGATCGTCCAGACGCCCACGATCAACAGATCCTTGACGGGGATCCAGAGGAGAGAGCGAAACGGCAGGGCCTCGCCGCGGAGCCGCCGGGAGAGGAGGGCGTCGGCCGCGATCTTGGCCAGGACGCCGGCGAGCGCCGCCAGGGCCGTCCCGCCGCCGCCGGCCAGCGCCAGAGCGAGCAGGAAGGGGATGGGATTGAGCAGCGGCTCGCCGAAGTAGGCCGGGGAGATGCGGCGCCGCATCTGCGACCAGCGCAGGTGGCGCTCGAAGAACTTGGCCGTGGTCCGCCGCTCCTGGATCACCGGCAGGACGTGGGGCGACAGCGCCACTCCCAGCCCGGCACGATGGAAGGCCTGGCCCAGGATGTAGTCCTCGGCGAGGACGTCCTTGACCGCCTCCCAGCCGCCCAGGGCGGCGAGGTCGCCGCGGCGGAAGAGCATCGACTTGCCGACCACACAAGGCTGGTGGACGAGATGGGCGCAGGCGACGGAGGCGGCCACGAGCGAGCTCAGGTGCAGGTTGTCGAACAGGGCGCCGAGGCTCTGCTCGCCGGTGCCGGCGAAGACGTTGGACACCAGGCCCACCCGGCCGGCGGCCAGCTCGGCGGCGAGCGCGCGCAGGTAGCCGGGCCGGGGGCGGACGTTGGAGTCGGAGATCAGCAGCAGCTCGTGGCGCGCGTGCGGCGCCAGCGAGGCGAGGTTGGTCACCTTCGGGTTGTAGCCGAGCGGAGCGGCGCCCCGGACGATCGTGATCGGAATCGCGGGGAAGTCCCGCCGCAGGCGCTCGGCCACGGCGAGGGCGGGATCGTCCGGCTCCTCGGCCCCCAGCACCAGCTCGAATCCGGGGTAGTCCTGGCGGGCCAGCGCGGCGAGGTTCTCGTAGAGCCCCTCATCCACCCCCTTGAGGGGCTTGAGGACCGAGATCGGCGGCAGCGCCCCGGGAGCGGCCGGCCGGCGCCGGAGGAAGGCGAGGGCGCCGCCGGTCACCCCCAGGGTGACCAGGAGCGAGACCGCCGCTAGGACGGCGAGAAGGGTGGTGAGCGTCTCCAAGCGGTTCTTTTGCCTCCCGCTGACAGGATCACACCCTCTGGTGACGGCAGGGTCACGACCCCGTCAGAAGTATGCTACAAAAAGGCTCATGTTTCTCGCCGCCGCCGTCCAGCTCACGTCCACGTCGGACGCAGAGGCCAACTGGGAGAGCGCCCGCGCCCTGATCGAGCGCGCCGCCTCTCACGGGGCCCGCTTCGTCGCCACTCCCGAAAACACCAACTACCTCGGGCCCCACGAGGAGAAGGTGCGGCGCGCCGAGCCGCTCGACGGCCGGACCTGCTCCCGCTTCGCCGAGCTCGCCCGCAGGCTCGAGATCCACCTGCTGCTCGGCTCGTTCAACGAGCGGAGCGACGAGGCCGGCCGCTGCTACAACACCAGCGTCTTCTTCTCCCCTGAAGGGGAGATCCTCGGCACCTACCGCAAGATCCACCTCTTCGACGTGGACGTGCCGAACGGGGTCCGCTTCGCCGAGTCGGCCACCTGCAAGCCGGGCGAGGGGACGGCGGTGGTGGCGACGCCCCTCGGCCGCTTCGGGCTCTCGATCTGCTACGACCTGCGCTTCGGCGAGCTCTACCGCCGGCTGGTCGAGCAGGGGGCGGAGATCCTGATGATCCCCTCGGCCTTCACGCTGGCGACCGGCAAGGACCACTGGGAGCCGCTGATCCGCGCCCGCGCCATCGAGACCCAGTGCTGGGTGATCGCCCCGGCTCAGCATGGGAAGCACGACGACGGCGGCCTCACCCACACCTGGGGGCACGCGATGATCGTCGATCCCTGGGGAATCCCGGCCGCCACCGCCTCGGACGGCCCGGGCCTCGCCCTCGCCGAGATCGATCTCGACCGCGTGGCCGGCGTCCGCCAGGCCATCCCGGTCGCCCGCCACCGACGCCTGTAAGCCGAGATCCCCTCACTCCCCCAACCCCTCTCTCCCGGCTCTCCACCCACCCTGCCGGGGAGAGAGGGGCTCAAGACGCTCTTCGACTAACTTTCTCCCTCTTCTCCCCGGCAGGGTGGGTGGAGGGATGGGAGAAGAGGGCCGGGGTGATGAGGGCCAACCGACCGGGGACGCAAAGGCTGACAAAGAAAAAGGCCCCGCCTCGCGGCGGGGCCTTCCGACGAGCGTCGGGTGTGAAGGTCAGGGATTGATGGTGAGGATGACCGTGCACGCCCTCTTGTCGGTGACCTGACCCTGGGTGGTGATCCGGCTCGGGTCGATCCCGTGCCGCGTCACCAGGTAGTTCTTGGCGTTCTGGGCGCGCTGGTCCGCGAGCTTCTGGTTCTCCGACTTGCTCTTGCCGTCAGAGTAGCCGGTGACCGCCGCGGTCGAGGTGGCGCTCTGCTTCATCCGCAGGCCGACCTCGTCGAGCTTGGCCTTGCAGATGTTGTCCAAACGCGCGCTGCCGGGCACGAAGCTGCACGTCTGCTCCATCGTCTCGGGCGGCGGAGGCGGCGGCGGCGGTGGCGGCGGTGGCGGCGGAGGTGGCGGCGGAGCCGGTGCCTCAGCCGGCGGCGGCGGCGGCGGCGGCGGCGGTGGCGGCGGCGGCGGAGGCGGAGCCTCGTGGCGGACCAGCCGCGGGAAGTAGGTCAGACCGATCAGACCGCCGAGCGGGCAGTGCTCGTCAATCGTGCTGAGCTGGTTGAGGTCGGTCCGCAGGGCGAAGTTGAACGCCCAGCGGTCGTCGGCGAACCAGAGCCGGCCGCCGGTCGTGAAGTCGTACCAGTCCTGGTAGAGATTGCTGCTGCTGCCCGTGCTGAACTCGGCATTGACCTCGGTGATCCAGTCGAACCGGTAGCTCACCGGCGCCACGTAGCCGATGCCGGCGGTGACGCCTTGGCGCTTGTAGTCGATGGTGCCGAAGCCCGCGCAGAGCGGGAAGGGGGTGCAGTTGGCGATCCCGTTACGGACCGGCAGACGCGACTTGCCCAGATCGATGTAGCCGACGTCGATCACCCACCGCCGCAGCCGCCAGTCGAGGCCGACTCCGAAGCCGGTGTCCTTGGAGGCCACGTCCTCGTTTCCGGTCGCGAGCTCGACGAAGCCGTTGAAGGCGAGCGTGCTCGGGTCCCCCTGCGCGCCCATCAGGCGGACCTTGGTGCCGAGGTGGACGTTCCCGGTGTTGAGGCCGCCCGGGCTGTCCACGTGGATCAGGGTGTCGTTCTCGTCATACTTGAAGTTCTCGAACGGCACCATGACGCTGAGCTCCCAGCGGTCGGTGACGCCCCAACCCACGCTGGCGCTGAGCCGGTTCCAGTCCAGGCTGAGCTGCCCTTTGTCGTTGAGGCTGAACCGCTGGTCGAGATCGATGACCCGATCCCAGTTGTTGTAATAAAGTCCAAATGACCACCCGCCCCGGGGCAATGTATCGCCGGTCAGCAGGCTGAACAGCCCCGTCTCCCCCGTGACGCTGGCGGCGTTGGCCTGCTCCGCCGCCATCGCCATGGTGGGCGCGAGGCTCACCAGCGCAATGACTCCTAACCATTTGAGTTTCATTCATTCTCCTCCGGCTGTAGGCCAAAACTTGCGTAGATTGCGAAGGCAACCTACACGACCTTCTTGACTGCAGCGAAGCTACCCCAGGCGCCTCCGTCTCAGTCCGGTGACATCGCCGAGCGCACCCCCTCAGCGATACGACTTGACTGAGATACGCGCCTCCAATCCACTTCTTCCTTTCAAAGCTTGTGCCACAACCCCGGAGAGAAAGAACCTGTACTTCCGCAGCCGGAAGGATGATTCGAAGCCGATACCCGTGTCGGGGTAGTAGGAGCTGAATTCCCTGTAGATGCTATGACTTAGCCCGACCGTGCCGTATCCGGCATAGAGAACCCAATACCAGTTGTCCCAAGTCAGACGCAAGGCCCGGTGCTCGCTCTCGAGGAACCAGGGAAAGAAATACTCCCACGTTGTGAAAAGCGCATCGGTCCCCCGCGTGCGGTTCCGCACCCCCTTCAGGTTCTCGCGGCCGTCGATGTTGAACGCCTCCGAGCGCGGCACGGCGAAGAAGTCGATCCCGTCGGGCTCGGGCGGCAGCGTCTTGGGGTCGGCCTTGGCGACTTGCAGGAAGGTCCCCCCGCGGAGCCGGCCGACCAGGAAGGTCCGGCGGCTGACGTCGAGCCGCTTCAGCGCCTCGAATTCAAACTTGAGGTAGTTGAAGTCCCCGATCCCGTAGGGGAAGCCGTAGGTCAGGGCGGAGGTCAGCGTCGACTCGTCCGGGCCGAACTCACGGAAAGCCGAGAACAGCCGCTCCGTGCGGGCCCGCGTCTCACCCGCGATGGCGCTCGACCGCCCCTCGTCGGGCGTGCCGAGCTGATAGCCCAGCCGGACGAAGGTGTTGGTCTGGTCCCGGCGGACGAGGAACCGGCCGCCACCCTCCGCCGGTCCCCGGTTGGAGCTGATGCGGTCGAGCTCGGTGAGGAAGAAGGTCCGGTTGTTGTAGTTGTGCGGCCACTCCATCAGGAGCAGGGTCCCCCGCACGCGGTCGAAGTCCGCCGTCACGTCCTGGTCGATGCGGTCGAAGGAGATCGAGTCGAAGACCGTGAATTGGGTCGTCCGCTTGAGCCCGTAGTAGCGGTAGCGGAGGAAGGCGGAGATGTCGCCGTTGACGAAGTTGTACTTGACCTGCCCCTCGAAGAAGGTCTTGTTGATCAGGCGGTTGATCCGCAGGTCGAGGTCCCCCTCCGGGAAGTAGACGTCGAGGCGGGGGAGGAGCTGCCCGGCGAGCTTGGGCGGGAGCGCCTCGCCCTCGGTGCCGCCGCCGGCGCCGGAGGGCTCGGGCACGATGGGGGTCTGCGGCACCGGAGCCGCGGGAGAGGATGGGGCCGGCTGGGCCGGCTCTTGCGCGCGCAGAGGGGCCACGGCAAGCAGACACACCAGGAGCAACAGCGGGAGGGACGCGCAACGGTGGAATGTCATGGCGGCATTCTAGCCCAGCGGCCCCCGCCCGGCCCCTCATCACCCCGGCCCTCTTCTCCCGTCCCCTCCCCCCTCCCTCACCGGGAGAAGAGGGAGAAAGTTAGCTCAGCTTGCTTTAAGCCCCTCTCTCCCCGGCAGGGTGGGCGGAGGGATGGGAGAGAGGGGTTGGGGAGTGAGGGGCCGCCTCACCGATTGAGGATCTGCGACACCCGATCCAAAAAGACCTTGCTCTGGTTGGGGCCGAGGGCGGCGGAGACCAGCTTCTCCTCGGCGCGCACGAGGTCGAGCACCGCCTCGACGCCGCGGCCGGAGTCGAGCTCGGCCCGGCTCATGCGGAAGGGGACGTCCAGATCCCCCTGCCGCGGATGGCCGTTGAGCAGGCCGCGCGCCTGATCGTAGATGGTCTCGACCACGCCGGCGAGCTCCTCGGGCGACATCGCGCGCAGGCGGTCGGTGCGCAGCCGGCTCAGATCCTCGTTGAGGGCCACCAGCCCGGAGGTGATCAGGCCGTAGAGCAGCTTGCAGGCCTCGAACGGGCTCATGTCGAGGCCGATGGCGACCTCCTCGATCGTGCGCCGCTCGTCGATCTTGCAGATCAGGGCCCACTCCTGGGGGGTGAGCGAGACCGAGGTGGTGGTGGCGCGCTGGGTGAACACGGGGACCAGCCGGGTGGAGGGGATGCGCTTGGAGAGGATCTGCCACTCGTCGATCCGCCGCGCCGCCTCCATCAGCAGGTTGGTGTTCGATTTCTGGATCGTGGTGAGCTCGGTCTCCTTGCCCGGGGTGAAGACGAACTCCCCCTCCGGCCAGATGGCCAGCTCGTACATCGCCTCCTCCCCCTGGAGGTCGCCGGCGTGCGCGTGCACGATCTGCCCCCCGCGCAAGTAGATCTCGCCGGAGGAGGAGTCGCCGTTGCGGCGCAGGGAGAACACCCCGGTCTTCCCCGATACGGAGACCAGTTGGATGATGTCGGGAAGCGGCAGCTCTTTGAGTGAGCCCTGGAAGGCCATAGCTGGATGCGACTCAGAGATTCATGATTCGATGATAGAGTAAGCTCGCACAAACTACTACGAGAGCAGAGGGTTATGGTAGCACAGGAGCGCCGGACGCAAGGCGGTCGAGCTTGAGCCGCTGGGCGCAGCAGATGGCGACGGCGAGCGCGTCGGTGGCGTCGCTCGCCCACCCCTCACCGCGCGCGGCGAGCAGCAGGCGCACCATGCGGGCGACCTGCTCCTTGTCGGCGCGGCCGTTGCCGGTGACCGCCGACTTGACCTCGGCCGGGCTGTACTCGCAGATCTCGATGCCGCGCCCGGCCAGGGTGACGAGCAGAGCGCCGCGGGCCTGGGCGAGCACGATCAGCGAGCGGGCGTTCATGCCATGGAACGGGGTCTCCAGCACGGCGAGGTCCGGCCGGTGGCGGTCGACCAGGTCGCCGAGGCGGCCGGCGAGATGGGCCAGCCGCCGGGGGAGGTCGAGGTCGCGCGGGCAGGAGAAGCGGCCGGCGTCGACGGGTTGCAGGGCCGAGCCGTGCTTGCGCACCAGCCCGTAGCCGGTGTGGATGCTGCCCGGATCGAGCCCCAGGATCAGCACGGTCAGCGCGCGGCGAGAGCGTTGGCGTCGATGTTGAGGTTGGCCCACACCTTCTGCACGTCGTCGTGGTCCTCCAGGGCGTCCATCAGCCGCAGCACCTGGTTGACCTTGTCCGGCGGCACGTCGAGGGTGGTCTGGGGGACCATCGCGAGCTCCTTGGCGACCGTGGGGACCTCGCGGCGCTCCAGCTCCTCCTGGGTGGCGTTGAAGCCCTCCATCGGGGTGTAGATCTCGTAGACGTCCTCCTCGATGGCGACGTCGTCGGCGCCCAGCTCCAGGGCGAGCTCCATGAATTTCTCCTCGTCCATGGCGCTCTTCTCGACGGCGAAGTAGCCGCGGCGGTGGAACATCCAGGAGACGCACCCCGCCTCCCCAAGGCTGCCGCCGTTGCGGGCGAAGATGTGGCGGACCTCGCCGGTGGTGCGGTTGCGGTTGTCGGTCGCCGCCTCGACCAGCACGGCGACGCCGCCGGGGCCGTACCCCTCGTAGATGACCTCCTCATAGACCTCGGAGGCGATCTCGCCCGTCCCCTTCTTGATGGCGCGCTCGATGTTGTCGTTGGGGACGCTGTTGGA
>QHVW01000907.1 GCA_003223675.1 Acidobacteriota bacterium | reverse complement strand
CTCGTACGCCGACTTCATCCCTGAGGCCTTGTCTTTGTCTGCCATGGAGAACAGGATAGCATCGCGGTGGGCGCCCGCGCCAAAGTGGCATCCTGGCGGCGGCCGAGGGCGCCGGATCGTCGCGGATCTCCTGATTTCTCCGTAGTTTGCCGTCGAAAGCGGCCGCCGGCCGCGCGGCATTGGTTTTGCTAAATGCCACGGGACACT
>QHVW01000908.1 GCA_003223675.1 Acidobacteriota bacterium | reverse complement strand
TCGTCGCGCTCGAAAGCGGCTCTACCCTGCTCCGCGTACCTCTCGGTCCTCTCGATCGCCTCCAGGATGTCCAGGAGGCGTTCTCGATGATCCCTCACAAGGGTACCGCTTCCTCCAGGACCCGGTCCCGGATTCTCGCCTTCAATCCTTTCTCCGTGACGACGTCGACGGGCCGGCCCAGCAGATCCTGGAGATCCATGAGAAGGCCTCCCAGATCGAAAAGGCTCCGTCCCTTCTCCAGGTCGACCAGGAAATCGACATCGCTCCGTTCGTCGGCCTCGCCGCGGGCCACGGAGCCGAAGACGCGTACCCGGCGGGCTCCATGGCTGGCGG
>QHVW01000906.1 GCA_003223675.1 Acidobacteriota bacterium | reverse complement strand
ACCGCCATCCTGCACAATCCGCGGGTGCTGGTGCTCGACGAGCCGACGGTGGGCCTCGATCCGCGGCAGATCATCTCGATCCGCGAGCTGATCCGCGAGCTCGGCCGCCAGCACACCCTGCTGCTTTCCACCCACATCCTCCCCGAGGTCGAGCTGCTCTGCGATCGGGTGGTGATCATCGACCGCGGGCGGATCGTGGCCGAGGGGACGCCCGAGAGCCTCCGCCAGAGCTGGATGGGCAATCCGGCGGTGCGGGTCGACCTCAAGGGCGCTCCCGAGGACGCCGCCGAGGCGCTCGCGGCCCTG
>QHVW01000905.1 GCA_003223675.1 Acidobacteriota bacterium | reverse complement strand
GGAAGGGCTGCGCATCGACCGCGCGGCGGAGGAGGACGGCTCCGGCGCCGGCAGAAACCGGCGCGGGTGGATCGTCCTCTTCGCCGTGATGGCGCTGGGGGCGGGGACGGCCTGGTGGCTGGCCCGGCCGCGGCCCGTGCCGGTGAAGACCGTGGCGGCGCAGGCGCGATCGGGCGGCGCGGCCACGGCCGGCGCGGTGCTCAACGCCTCGGGCTACGTCACCGCCCGCCGCCGGGCCACGGTCTCTTCCAAGATCACCGGCAAGGTGGTGGACGTGCTGGTGGAGGAGGGGATGGAGATCCGCGAGGGGCAGGTGCTGGCACACCTGGACGACGTGACGCCCCGCAAGCAGCTCGCCCTGGCCGAGGCGCAGCTCGCCTCGGCGCGGCGCAACCTGACGGAGAACGAGGTGCGCCTGCGGCAGGCGCGGCTCAGCCAGGAGCGGATGCGGCGCCTGAAAGAGCAGGGGGTCTCGGCCCAGGCCGACCTCGACGCCGCCAACGCCGAAGCGGATTCGTTCGCGGCGCGGCTCGAGGTGGGACGGCAGGACGTCGAGGTCGCCGAGCGGCAGGTGGCCTTGCGGCGCCAGGACGTGGAGGACACGGTGATCCGCGCCCCCTTCTCCGGCGTCGCGGTGACCAAGGACGCGCAGCCCGGGGAGATGATCTCGCCCATCTCGGCCGGCGGCGGCTTCACCCGCACCGGCATCTGCACGCTGGTGGACATGAAGTCGCTGGAGGTCGAGGTGGACGTCAACGAGAGCTACATCCACCGGGTGAAGCCCGGGCAGCGGGCGATGGCGACGCTGGACGCCTATCCCGACTGGCAGATCCCCTGCCGGGTCATCATGCCCGTGCCCACCGCCGACCGCCAGAAGGCGACGGTGAAGGTGCGGCTGGGGATCGAGCAGCTCGACCCGCGCATCCTCCCGGACATGGGCGTCAAGGTGGCCTTCCTGGGCGACGCGCAGGAGGGGGCCGCGCCGGGCAGGCCGGTGGTCACGATCCCGCGCGCCGCCGTGCGCAAGGACGGCGACCGCGACGTCGTGCTCGTGATCCAAGGCAACAAAGTCGAGCGGCGGGCGGTCGGCCTCGCGGCAGGCACTGCCGGCAATAACGACGCGGCGGTGGTGACCTCCGGCCTCGCCGCGGGGGAGCAGGTGGTGGTCGAAGGACCGGCGGACTTGAAGGATGGAGCCACGGTCTCCATCCGGGATTCAGAACCGAGGAGATAGAGATGGCCTACGACGGCGCGGTAGTACAGGTCCAGGACGTCCACAAGGAATACCGCCGCGGCAGCGAGCGGATCGACGTCCTGCAGGGCATCGACCTCGAGATCCCCCCGGGGGACTTCCTTGCCCTGATGGGGCCTTCCGGCTCCGGCAAGACGACGCTGCTCAACCTGATCGGCGGGCTCGACCGGCCGACGTCGGGGACGGTCGAGGTCGCGGGCGAGCCGATCAGCCGGCTCTCCGACGGCCAGCTCGCCAGATGGCGGTCGCGCCACATCGGCTTCGTCTTCCAGTTCTACAACCTGCTGCCGGTGCTCTCCGCCGAGAAGAACGTCGAGCTGCCGCTGCTGCTGACGTCGCTTTCGGGGGCGCAGCGCCGGCAGCACGTGGCGACGGCGCTGGGGGTGGTGGGTCTGGCCGACCGCGCCCGGCACTACCCGCGGCAGCTCTCCGGCGGCCAGGAGCAGCGGGTGGGCATCGCGCGGGCGATCGTCACCGATCCCACCCTGCTGCTCTGCGACGAGCCGACGGGCGACCTCGACAGGAAGTCGGGGGACGAGATCCTCGACCTCCTCCAGGCGCTCAACCGCGAGCACGGCAAGACGATCATCATGGTCACCCACGACCCCCACGCCGCGGCCCGCGCCCGCCGCATCCTCTATCTGGACAAGGGCAACCTCGTCTCGGAGCTGGCGGCATGAAATACCTCTACCTGATCTGGAAGAACCTCTGGCGCCGGAAGCTGCGCACCCTGCTGACGATCTTCTCGACGATCGTCGCCTTCCTGCTCTTCGGCCTGCTGGCGGCGGTGCGGATGGGCTTTCGGGCGGGCGTCGACGTGAGCGGCGCGGACCGCATGATGGTCACCCA
>QHVW01000904.1 GCA_003223675.1 Acidobacteriota bacterium | reverse complement strand
TACTCCCTCCCCCGGCACTTGAGGGCCGGCTGGACGAGACCCCGCCGTCCGCGCGCCAGGAAGCCCAGGGGCTTGATCACCATCCCCTCGCCGCCGCGCCCGGTGAGATCCTCCCACCAAGCCGTGGCCGCCTCCTCGCTCGCCGGTTCCGCCAGGTCCACCACCCGGTGAGGGGTGGCGGTGAGCAGGTCCGGATCGGCCTGGCAGAGGGCGGCTAAGGTCTCCATGTGCCAGAGGTGGTCCTTGTCCACGTGGACCGCCCCTTCGCTCGCCAGGAGGTGGAAGGGGGCGAGGCGGAGGTCCACCACCGAGGCGACCGGCCAGCAGTAGCGGCGGTAGGCGTCGGCGAAGCGGCTCGCCAGCTCGAAGCGCTCGCGGTAACGGGCGAGCAGGCCGGCGACGTCGAGCCCGCGCGCGCCGGCCTCGGCCAGCCGGGCCACCGCCTTGGGGAGGGCGATCCGCGCCGCCGCTCCCACGGCGGCATACTGGTCGCGGATCAGCTCCTGCGCCTTCACGGACCAGGGCATCAGCTCGGCGTCCAGACAGACCCAGCCGGTGGCGAGCCGCTCCCAGAGGCCGGAGCGGTCGAGGGCCTCGCACACCCTCGCGAGGAGCGCCCGCTCCAGGCGCTCGTCGTCGAAGAAGCGCCGGCCGGTGCGGGTGAGGCAGATGCCGATCCCCTCGTCCGTCACGCCGAACCGGCGGCGGGCCTCGTCCTCGTCGCGGCAGACGATCACCACCGCCCGCGAGCCCATGTGCTTCTCCTCGCAGACCACGCGCTCGACGCCCTCGGAGCGGAAGTAGGCGAAGGCCTCGGCGGGGTGCTCCAGCAGGTCCGGCCGCCGGCTGGTCTCCGAGGGGGACATGGTGGGCGGCAGGTAGATGAGCCACTTGGGATTGGCGGCGAAACGGCTCATCGCCTCCAGGGCCGCCGCCGCGTTCTCCTCACGGATCGTCACGTTGTCGCGCAGGCGGGTGTGGACGACCCGCTTGCCGGCGACGTCCGCGAGATCGAGCACGTCGTCCAGCTCCTGCTGGGGGGTGAGGCCGTCGGCCGGCGCCAGGAAATTCCGTGCCGTGCCCGCGTAGACCCGCCGGGCCGGCACGGAGACCAGCTCGCGCTCGGGATAGCGCAGGGCCGTCAGGGCGCCGCCGAAGACGCAGCCGGTGTCGATGTTGATCGTCCGGTTGAGCCACCGCGGCTCGGCCACCGGCGTATGGCCGTAGACCACCATGGCCGAGCCCCGGTAATCGGCCGCCCAGTCGATGCGGACGGGCAGGCCCAGCTCGTCCACCTCGCCGGTGGTCTCGCCGTAGAGGGCGAACGAGCGCACCTGACCGGAGGCGCGCCCCTGCATCTCCGCCTTCATGCCGGCATGGGCGGCCACCAGCCGGCCGCCGTCCAGCACGTAATGGCTCACCAGCCCGTCGAGGAAGGCGTTGACGTCGAAGCGGAATTCCGGGGTCTCGCGCTCGAGCTGCTCGATCGTCTGCGCCAGACCATGGGCGATCCGCACCTTCTTGCCGCGCAGCCAGCGCAGGAGCTTCTCATCATGATTGCCCGGCACGCAGAGCGCCGTCCCCGCCCGGACCATGCCCATGACGATGCGCAGGACGTCCGGTACGCGCGGACCGCGGTCCACCAGATCGCCCAGGAAGATCACCTTCCGCCCCTCGGGGTGGCGCTGGACGCCGGCCTCGTCCGGCGCGTAGCCGAGCGTCCCCAGCAGCTCCGCGAGCTCGTCCGCGCAGCCGTGGACGTCGCCGATCAGATCGAAAGGGCCGTGGTCGAACCGCCGGTCGGGCCACAGGGGGCGGCGCTCGACCGTGACCGCCTCGACCTCCTCGGGGGAGCGCAGCACCCAGACGTGGCGGAACCCCTCCTTCTGGAGATCGCGCAGCGAGCGCCGGAGCTGGCTCCGCTGGTTGCGCAGCACGTGCCCGCCGAGCTCGCGGTCCGTGCGCGTGCGGGCCCGCTCCTCCAGGATCTCCAGCGGCAGATCGAAGACGATGGCGACCGGCATCACATAGTGCGCGCGGGCGAGATCGATCAACGGCTTGCGCGCCTCCGGCTGCACGTTGGTGGCGTCCACCACCGTGAGCAGGCCGCGGGCGAGCCGCTTGCCCGCGATGAAATGGAGCACTGCGAAGGCGTCCGCGGTCGCCGATTGATCGTTCTCGTCGTCCGAGACCAGGGCCCGGCAGAAATCCGAGGTGAGGATCTCCGTCGCCTTGAAATGCCGCCGGGCGAACGTGGACTTGCCGGCCCCGGAGGCGCCGACGAGGACCACCAGCGAGAGCTGCGGGAGGTCGATTTTCACCGGGAGAAGATC
>QHVW01000355.1 GCA_003223675.1 Acidobacteriota bacterium | reverse complement strand
CCGGCCCACTTGGCGAGGCGTTCCCTCACCGCCTCGGGTGTCCGCGCCAACTGCAGGGGCACGATCGACCCCAGGCCGGCGTCTGTCATCGGGCCGCCGGCCCACGCCATGGCCGCCTGGAAATAGATCCACAGCGCGGCGAGCGCCAGCAGCCAGAACAGGCTGTTCGAGCGCTGCAGGTCGAGTCGGAGCCAGACCCAGCCGAAATAATAGACGGCGATGACGATGCCGGCCGCCGCCGCCGCGATCGCTCCGAGTCGAATGCCCAGATACCAGTCCATCCAGGCCCGCCGTTTCTCGGCCGCCATCCCTTCCGGCTCGAGGGCCGTCTTGTGATTGAGAACGCTCTCGCGCCAATCGACCAGAAACGCGATCAAAGGCGCCAGCAATGCCAACCGCCAGGACCAGACGCTCCCGCCGTTGTTGAGCCGGCCGTCCAGGAGCTCACCAAGCTTCCCGCCGGCGAGCGCGATCAAGCCGAGCCAGACGGCCAGTAACGCCCACCAGCGCAGGCTCGGATCGCCATAGCGGTGGACGGGAGGCTCCCCGGAGAATCCCGGCTCCCGATCCTTGCGGTAGCGCCAGAGGTTCGGTGGGTTGTAGGTGCGGGCGGCCTGCGCGAAATCGCTGACGGAGGAATCGACCTTCTCGTTCAGGCTCCTCGCCATCTTGCCGTTCTGGAGCTCCGGCGGCGGGGCGATGCGGCGGTACTCGCGCTTGGCGCGGATGAAATGCTTCCAGATTCCGCCGGCGAGCTCGCTGAAGGAATCGCGGAGGGGCGGCGCCTGGTCGGCGAAATTGCCCTCGCCTTTCTTCGCCTTCTGAAGAGGCAGGCACCGCTGACAAGGCAATGGCACGGCCGGGTTCGGATCACCCTTTCCAATCGGGCGATATTCCAATCCCAGCGAGCTCGTCTCCTTGATCATCCAGGCCAGCGCGTGCTGCGAGAGGACGTCGTCCTCATAGCCGCCGCCGACGTTGGAGTGCGCGCCGGTGAACCAGCGCTGCTCGATGCGGCCGCCGTTCGAGGTCTCGCCTTCAGGGACGCTCGAGGCGGTCTCCCGGTACCAGGGGACGTGCGCGAAGCTCTTCCGGTGCTCGTCGATCGCGAGGGCTTGGAAGCCGTTGGTCACCAAGGTGGTCAGGCGAGCGTCGTGGAATTGGGCGGTGACGTCCCGCACCCACGGAATGGCCAGGGCGTTGAGCCCCAGGGCGCCCACGGTGTCGAAGACGCCGACGCAGTGGATGGGCACGCGGCGGGACCACTTCACCAGGAGCTCCTCGGCCCGGTTCGCCGGCGGCTTGACGTCCACCGGCTTGCCCTTCTCCCAGGGCTCCAGCGGACGCAGGTCCTGGATGTTCCGGAAGGGCGGCTTCGGCTTTCCCGCGATCCGCTCCCACCAGCTCGGAGCGGGCTCCATACCCGACCGCGAATTGCACAGGCGGCCGAGGATCTGGTACGCGTGCCAGAGCTCCTCGGGGGGCATCGGAGCTCCCCGGCGCAGCAGTCCGCACTTGGAGATCAGGCCAACCAGGGAACGGGCGGTGAAGGCGCCGCGGCTGAAGCCGAAGACGTAGATCTCGTCTCCGTCGCAGTAGTGCTCGATCAGCCAGTCGTAAGCCTCGCGAACGTTTCTCGAAAGGCCGATCCCGAACGCTCCTCCCGTGACCCGGTCGAGCATGCCCGTGCCCACACCCTCCTGGTAGTAGACGAGCTGATGCCAGGTCTGCCCTTCCTTGGTTACAGCTCCTTCCACGATCAGATTCGACAGGTGATAGATGTTCGTCCCGGAATCCTGCTCATTCCATGTTCCATCGAGACATAGGACCAGCCTCTGCGGCAGGTGCTCCGTGCTCTGTTCCATGACTACCTCCCTTGGGAAGGATCGATCGTTTTCCAAGGTTGGCCGCAGATCGCGGCGTAGAGAAATACGCATGTGTACTTCATGTTTTGAGATGGACCTTTAATAATTCTACGCCTGCCGCGCGAGAAGATCAACGCGGCGCTCCTCCCCCGCGTTTACAGACGGACCGGCCCGGTTTTTTCCTGGGCCGTTGAGGACGCGGGAGAGGAGAGAAAATTTTTCTATCGGAGGCGTCTTTGAGCCCCTCTCTCCCCGGCAGGGGTGGGCGGAGGGCCGGGAGAGAGGGGTTGGGGAGTGAGGGTCCGCTCAGTGGTGCGTCGTGTCCGCCGGGTGGTCCGGCATCTTCTGGGTTAGGCTGTTGTAGATCGTCTCGATCCAGGTCTTGGTGTCGATGAAACCGCTCCCCCAATCCTTCCATTCGGCGGCGAGCCCGTCGGCCTGGATCTGCGCCAGGGTCTTCTTGGCCTTGATCTGCTTCTGGACGATCGCCGTCGTCTCGATCAGCATGTGGTGGTAGGCCTTGAGGTCGGCGACGGTCGAGAGCGGGCCGTGGCCGGGGATCACCTTGGCGTCGGCCGGAATCTGGGCGAGCACCTTCTCCACTCCCGCCGTGACGCCCTGCACGCTGCCGCCGCTCTCCAGGTCGACGAACGGGAAGCGGCCGGCGAAGAAGTCGTCCCCCATGTGCACGACGTTCGACTTGGTGAAGAAGATCACGCTGTCGCCGTCCGTGTGGCCGTGGGGGTAGTGGATGACCCGGATCTCCTCGCCGTTGAAGTAGACGGTGACCGACTCCTGGAAGGTGACCACCGGCAGCGCCTCGGCCGGCGAGGGGGGGATGTTCTCGCCCCGGATGTGCTGCGGGGTCATGAGCCGCTTGCGCACGTTCTCCTGGGCGATGATCGGCGCCTCGGCGCCGAACGTGGCGTTGCCGCCGGTATGGTCGCCGTGCCAGTGGGTGTTGAGCACGAACTTGAGCTTGCCCTGGTTGATCCCCTTCAGGGCCGCGCGGATCTTCTCCGCCAGCGGCGCGAACTGGTCGTCCACGATCAGGATGCCGTCGCTCCCCGCGGACACCCCGATGTTGCCGCCCGCCCCTTGTAGCATGTAGATGTTGCCGGCCGCGGGGACGACCTTGATCTCGACCTTCGAGAAGTCCTGCTGCTGCGCCATTGCCGGCGCTGTCAGGGGAACGACCGCGACTAAGGCGAGCCCGGCGAGGAGCCGGACGCACGTCGATCTCTTCATCGCAACCTCCTTGGGATTCAGCTCAAGACTGCGGGGGAACTTTAGCAGAAACGGCCTGTAGGGGCGGCCCTATGTGGCCGCCCTGGGAGGGGGCGCGCACCCGGTCGTGGGGCTCGCACCCCGGTCGGGATTTCCCCCACCCAGGGCGGCCACGCAGGGCCGCCCCTACAAGATCTTCCCTACCCGCCCCCCACCACCCGCAGGAGCTGGCCGGTGACGCGTCCCAGCATCTGCCCCACGGCGGGGAACTGGGTGGCGACCAGGCCGAGGGCGGGGATGCCGGCGTAGGTGAAGAGCTTGGTGAGGAAGGCGCGGTCGAAGGTCACCTGCCCGGGCGTGGTGCCGCCGATCCGGCTGAGGGTGGGGTTGCGGTCCATCTGGAGGAAGGTCCAGAGGGTGAGCGCCACCGCGCCCCCCAGCGCCACCCAGCCGGCGAGCGAGACGAAGTGCTTGGGCTCGAAGACGTAGGCCGTGATCCCCATCAGGGCCAGCAGCGCGGAGGTCAGCGCGCCGATCAGGCAGCTCCGCAGGTGGGCGAAGAGGTAGCGCAGATAGGCCGCCACCCGCAGCGCCAGGAATTTCCTCACCTCGGGATCGTCGACCTTATCCCGCACGTCGAGGCAGGCCTGGGCGAAGATCCTCTCGATGGCGTTGCGGCTCTCGATCTCCGGGGCCGAGCCGCCGGCGCGCTCGTTCTCGAACATCGCTTTCACGGGGACGTCGAGCGATTCCGGCCAATCCTTGATGGTGACCTTGCCGGCCGCCACCAGCTCCCGCAGCTTGTCGAGGGAGAGGAGCAGGGAGCGGAACGGGGGCATCTGCCAGCCGAAGGACTTGATGGGCCGCCAGTCGAGGTCCGGCGCGATCGCCTCGAACGCCTTCGCCACCGCCGGGGAGGCGTTGTCCAGGCGGCCGAGGATGCGCAGCGTGCCGCGCCAGACGCGGACGAAGCGATAGAACGAGAGCGCGCTCAAGGAGAGGGCCAGGGCCAGGAAGAGGATGAAGAACCGCCCGAAGCCCTTCCCCTCGCCGATGGGCTGCACGGTCCCCCAGAGGAGGAGGACGGGCGGCAGGAACGCGACCGCCGGCAGCAGCCAGACCCTCCCCCACTCCGGGAAGGTCCGCGTCAGCAGGCCGCGGAACGATCGCAGGAGCGGCTCCCAGCCGGAGAGGGCCGGATCGCTGAGCGCGTCGAGCGGGCAGTCGATGGCCAGCCGCGCCATCAGCCGCCGGCGGCTGAGCTCGTTCCACAGCCAGAGGTAGACCGCGCCCCCCACCAGGCTGAGCGGGATCAGCGGCGACAGGCCGCTCGCCAGGGCCCGCGCCCGCAGGTGGAAGAGCTGGATCTGACGTCCCGGCACGCAGAGCCACCAGACCCCGAGGACGATGAGGACGAGCGCGAGCGCCCCGCCCAAGGCCCAGGCCGCCGCCGTCCGGAGGGAGATCCGGTCCTCGTGCGCCGCCCGCGCGGCGTTGTAGACGAGCAGCCCGTAGGCGGCCCCCAGGGCCAGGAGGAAGGCCCACTGCGCCGGCTCTCCGGTGGCCCGGGGCGCGGCGGAGGTGAACAGCCGGGCCCACCACGGAATGCCGCCGACGGCCAGCAGGAAGCCCGCCGCCGCAGTCAGCAGGAGGGCGCCCATCACCAGCAGGCGGCGGTTCCCCGCCACCGAGCCCTCCGCGGGCGAGCCGGTGATCCTCTCCAGGAGCGTCTCCCGGTTCAAGCCGGCCGCCAGCAACCCCAGGATCACGGCCACCAGCAGGAGCTGCATATCGTCCTTGCCGGCGAAGCCGGTGCCGCGGCTGGCGGGCGGAGCGCTCGGCGGCGGGGCCGCGGACGCCGCCGCGCCGCAGATCTGGGCGCCCCGCGGGTCGGGGGCGACCCCCAGGCGGGCGATGGGCCAGAGCGAGCCGTTGCCCACCGCGGCGATCCAGGCGCGCGGCTCCCGCACGGGCGTGGCGCCGAGCAGGTAGCGGACCGCCTCCAGGATCCCCTGTTGGAATTCGCTGCTGAGCTGCCGGCGCTGGGGCGTCTCGCGGTCCCCCACGGACGTGGGGAGCCCGGGGGCGCCCTGCGTGAACAGCGGCGCGCTCGAGAAGACCAGCATGCCGTCCATGGTCTGCGCGTGCTGCGGATGGGCGTAGAGGAGGTTGTTGTCGAAGGTGAACAGGACCACGTCGGGCGCGAAGCTCCGCACCTCCTCCGCCAGGAAGAGCTTGTCCTTGACGTCGGTGGCCACGATGCCGACGTAGCGGATGCCCTCGCGGGAGACCGTCCCCAGGAGGTTCGCGAGCATCAGGTCGTTGCTCTGGGTGGTGAGCTGGCTGAAGGTGGGGACGAGGTCCGGATTCTGCTCGCTGCCGGAGAGGCTCAGGTCCAGCCCGGGGCGGTCGGTCTGGAGGGGGTTCTGCAGGGCCGCCGCCTTGCGGGCCTTCTCCTCCTCCGTCTCCACCGCGTTGCGCACGTCCGAGATGTGGCTGGGGAACGGGATCAGCACCAGCCCCGTGCTCGCCCGGCTCGTCCGCCGCTCCTTTTCTTTTTCTTCTTCTTCCTGCTCCTGGCGCTTTCGCTTCCTCACCAGGCCCTGGCCGTAGGCGGTGTCGGACTCGGTCAGCAGGGCGGCCTTGCTCAGATCCCAGCCCATCTCGTCGCGCACGAAGCGGAACGCCTGATCGTAGAGCACCTCGTCCGGCAGGACGGTGCGGCAGAAGGGCACGTCGTCCAGCGAGGCGAAGATCTCTTCCAGCCCCGTGGCCGTGGCCGAGCCGGACGCGATCTGGAGCTTCAGCGGCTCCCCCCGGCTCTGCTTCCGGCTCAGCAGGGCCAGGCGCAGCGACTCCGCCGAGCCGGAGAAGGACGGCCCCAGGATGGAGACCCGCGGCTCGATCGAGGCGCCCTGGAGGCCGTCGATCAGGCCCATGGCCTCCTGGAAGGCGTCCTTCTGGATCCCCCGTTTCGGGGTCTCGGTGATCAGGAAGACCACCGCCAGGCTGTTGGGATGGGTGCCGCGGAACAGCATGATCCCGGGAGCCTGGGGGAACGCGCTCCCTGGCACGGCCTCGGCGCCCGTGGCGGGAAGCCACGTGCGGTCGATCAGGTAGTCGTCGGGCGCGGGGGGCCCGGTTTTGCGGGTCTCCAGGTACTTGGCGTCCGCGAACCCCTCCTGAATGGCGTCGAGCGCCTGATCCAGGCGCGGATCGGGCGGCGCGGGCACCAGGGCCACCAGGAAGCGCAGGTCGTACCCCGCCGCATTCGCCGTCGACACTACCTCGCTCAGGCTGTCGTCGCGGCTCTTCTCCGGGGCGCGCGGCAGCCCGAAGAAGTCCCGCAGCACCCGCACCGGCTCGCACCAGGGCGGCGGCGCGCTCTTGTCTTTGGGGGCGCAGCTCTCCTGGGAGGCGGCCGGCGGGGCGGGCGGCGCGGGATTGGCGGGGTTCCCGGCCGTCTTAGGAGCCTCGGCCTTTTTCTCCTCCGCTGGAGATGTGGCCAGCCGCGCCGCCGGAAAGCCGACGAGGAGGCCCAGAAGCACCAGGAGAGCAGGCGAGTTGTTCTTCATTGCTTGGATAGGCGAGAGTGGTTAAGGGAATGTTACCAGAGCTCCACCTGTTCGTGCCCCTCGCCCCCGCCCGGAACCTCACCATGCCCATCGCCCTCCCACCGTCCGGGAGAGGGGACAGGGGTGAGGTTCCGGGCGGGGGCCCTCCCTCAGCGGTCGAACGGCTCCTCGCTGATCCAATGGAAGCCGTGGCTGAGGAGCGGGAACCGGGAATCGGCCATGCGGCGGAACCGGCCGCGGATCTGCCTGCCGTCCACGGTCCCTTCCAGGGCGAGCACGTCCGGCTCGACCTGCTTGAAGGAGATGGAGGCCTTGTGCTTCGGGTCGCAGCAGAGGGTATACCTGTGCGGCCCGGGGTCGGGCCTGAGCTCGTAGTCACGGATCTTGGTCTCGTGCGCGTACTGGATGCCGATGGCTCCCGGCCACTCGAAGAGCAGCCGTCGCCACAGCGTCGCGTCCGTGGCCGGCAGCGGCCGGACGGCCCCGTCGACCGCGAGCTCCTCGACCTCCCAGACCCCGTACAACCGCTGCCCGGTCGCCGTGTCCGCATATTGCAGCCTGTCCTCGTGGGACCGGTGGAGCATGGCGACGGTGACGTACAGGATGAAGACCGTGCGGAAGACCAGCGCGGCGCGGTTGCCTCTGCGGCTGGCGAAGAGCGGGCGCTGCTCGGCCGCCGGCACCGGGCGGTTCCAGACGAGCAGGCTCGCGAGCCGCCTCAGGTCGGGAGCGGCCAGGAAGACGGCCATCAGGAGCAGGTGAGAGGAGTGCAGCTTGACCGGCACGTCGTAGCTGAGGTTGAGCATGACCACGTTGCTCAGGACTCCGATGCAGACGAGCGCGCCGAGCAGCGTCGTGCGGCGGGCGGCGAGCAGCAGGCCGCCGAGCATCTCGGCCGCGCCGGTGAAGATGATGTAGGGAATGGACGATCCCATGAACGTCCACAGGAGGTGCATCGGCGAGCCCTCGCCCATCGGCTCCAGGAGGTCCTTCGGAAACGGGGTGCCGAACTGCTCCGGAATGACCTTGTACGCTCCATACTTGAGCATCGCGGCCGCGAGCGCGAAGCGGACGTAGACCCGCAGCCATTCATGGAGCCGCGCGTAGTTGGCGCGCCGGCTGTCCAGGAGCGTCCAGACGGCCGTGGCCGCCAGCGCCAGGATCAGATAGCAGAAGAGGAGCGCGTAGTTGTATGCCGTGTCCCCGCTGCCCGTGAGATGAAAGCGAGCCTTGACCCCGAGCACGTGCTCCCCCACCCAGGGCACGACTCTGCGCCAGATCTCCTTCTACGACTC
>QHVW01000354.1 GCA_003223675.1 Acidobacteriota bacterium | reverse complement strand
GGTAGGCCTCCGCCGTGCGTCCCTTCTCGGCGTAAAGGGAGGCGAGGGTGTGCAGGTAGGCGGAGCGCTGGTACTCGGAGAGGGTGGCGGCGCGCTGGCCGAAGTCGAGCGCCTCATCGTCCACCCGGCCGCGCTCGAGCAGCAGCCAGGCGAGCTCGTTGTAGTCGTTCGCCTTGGCCTTGCCGGACTTGACGATCTGCCGCAGGCGGGCCTCGGCCTGGGTGAGATCCCCGGCGCGCAGGTCGGCGTCGGTGAGCAGTTGCAGGGCCTCGGCGTCGTCCGCCGAGCGCTGGAGCCGTTTCCCGGCCAAGGCGCGGATCTCGTCCCAGCGGCTCAGCGCCAGGAGGGCCTGGAGGTGGAGATCCTCGGCACGCTCGGAGCCCGGGGAGGCGGCGAGCAGCCGGCCGGTGATCTCCGCCGCTTCGGCGGCGTGCTCCGTCTCCAGGTCGGCGAGGACCAGCGCCGCGTCGAGGGCGTTGCGGCGGGCGGGATCGCCGGCGGCGTCGCGGCAGGTGTGGAGGAGCGGTAGCGCCTTGGCGTCGTCCCCGGCGTCGAGCAGGGTGGCGGCGGCGCAGCGGACCTCCTCGGCGCCGCTCTGCTCAGCGCCGCCGGAGGTCCCCTTGCCCCACAGGGCCAGGAAGGGGTTGCTGGGGACGGGGTCGGTGTTGCCGGCGTCCTCATTGGCCTCCTCGCGCACCCAGTCCAGCCACTTCCGCGCGCCGGCGAGATCGCCCCGCTGGACGCGCCGGAGGGCCTCCTCGCCGAGCATCGAGGCCACGGTGCTCAACCCCGCGATCCGGTACTCGTTCCCCTCGCGCACGACGTAGGCCACGAAGCCGCGGCCGCCCTTGTCGGCGGCGAAGGAGACGGCGACGCGGTAGCCCCCGGCGTCGTCGCCGCTCACCGACTCCTGCAGGCTGCCGAAGGCGAGGTCGATCGCCGTGTCGACCGGCACCTGCTGGGAGCGGAGCTGGCGGCGGGCCGCCGCGAACCCCGCGTCGAACAGCCGCTGGGCCTCCGCGTCGCTCAGCTTGAGGAGCTGGGAGGAGAAATCGCGGGAGAAGAGCGGCGCCATCTGCTTGACCTCGAGCTTCTCGGCGGTGCTCAGCAGCATCAGCCGGCGGACCGGGGTCGAAGGCTTGTCCGCCGGCAGGGGGATCTCCTCGTGCCGCCGGGCCTTGCGCAGGAGCTCGGCCGTGGAGAGCAGGGCGGCGGCGTTGTCGGACTGCCGGCTGGCCCGCTCCATGAGCGCCGCGGCCTCGGGGTAGCGGCGGGCGAGCATCAGGGTCTGGGCCGCCGACTGCAGGGCGGCGGCGCGGGCCTTGTCGTCGCTGAACGCGTGCTCCCCCTCGCGCACGGCGGCGGCGACGCCGTCGGTGGCCGCGATGGCGGTCAGCGAGAGGATGGAGCCCGTCTGCGAGTCCTTCATCTTCGCCGCCAGCGCCTTGGCCTCGGCGAAGCGGCCGGCGCGCACCAGGGCGATCAGCAGGTTGTCGTCGATCGTCTTCGACCCGAGGTCCTTCTTGAGCGCCTTGTACTCGTCGATGGCGGCGCCGAGGTCGGCCCGCGGGCTGTAGCGCAGCCCCTGGGCGTCGTGCTCCAGCAGGATGGCGAGCTCGGACCGGGCGGCCTGGTCCTTGGGGTCGAGCTCCCGCGCCTTGCGGAGGGCGGCGAGGGCGCCCGCGCGATCGAAGCCGGGGCCGAAGCGGCGGCCGAGCTCGTCGTGCTCCAGGATCCAGCCCAGGTGGCGTTGGCCGGCCGCGAGCTTCGGCTCCAGCTTCACGGCCTGGCGCGCCTCCTCGCGCGCCTCCTCGCCCATGCCGCCGGCGAGCAGGGCCCGCGCGATGCGGGTGCGGGGGAGGGCCTTCCTCGGCTCCAGCGCGGCCAGGCGGCGGAGCTCGGCGAGCGCCTCGGGCACCTTGCCGGCGTCGAGGTAGGCCTCGCCCACCTGATCGAAGAGCAGGAGGGAGAGCTTGTCATCGGCCGCCTCGCGCACCGCCGCGCGCAGGGCGGTGAACTCCTGCGCGGAGATGCGGCGCTTGCCGGTGTCGAGCCGGAAGGTGGCGGTGACCACGTTGTCGGTCCCCTTGGCGTACTCCTCCGCAAGGGTGGCGGTGCCCAGGTGGCGGACCCGCGCGGCCGGCAGGGGCTCGGGGGCGTAGCCCACGGGCGGCACGATGCGGTAGCGGATCTCGGCCGTGACCGGCCGCCGGAACACGTAGTCGGCCTGGCGGGGCCCGTCCTCCTCGTCGTCGCTGGTGGTGAATTCGTCCGGCAGGCGGCTCAGCAGCGCCGCCGCGCTCACCCCCACGGCGGCGTTGCGCTCGTCGGTGAAGCCGCGGCGGGCGTTCCTGACCTCGATCCGCAGGCGCATGGGCTCCGAGAGGTCGGCCGGCTTCGAATGGTCGATCGCCGCCAGATCGTCGGCGAGATAGGCGGAGACGGCGTACTCCTTGAGCGCCTGGCGCATCGTCTGGCCGTCCTGGAGGGCATAGGCGGCCCGCACGTCGTGCTCGATCGCGCCCTGGTACTCGCTGGTCTCGACGATGCGCGACGGGCCGAGGTCGGCGAGGAAGACCTCGCGGGTCTCGACCACCCGGTTGTCGGCGGAGACGGCCTCGGGGGTGCGCACGAGGTCGGTCGCCGTGGGGCTGGCGACCAGGGCGAGCCGCCCCTGGTCCGCGCTCGGCAGCTCGCCGGCGCGGGCGTAGGGGTCGGTGGGATCGATCCACAGCGCCGGCGCGCCGGGCACGATCACGATCGCGTGATTGAACAGGCCGAAGCCGGGGAGCGACGCCTCGACGTCCGGATCGTCCTCGCCGGCGTTGAGCAGGGCCACGTAGGCGGGGATGTCGCTGGCGCGCAGCAGGGCGGTGAGCAGCACCGCCTTGTCCTTGCAGTCGCCGAACCGCCGCTTCAGGGTCTCGGCCGGGGTGCGGGGGATCAGGCCCCCCTCGCCCAGCTCCATGCCGGTGTAGCGGACCTCGTCGCTCATCCGGGCCAGGATGCGGTTGATGGTCTCGAGTTGGGACGCCGCGGGGCCGCCCGCGGCCGAGCGCAGGAAGGCGTTGACGTCCGCGCCGCGGATCGTCCGGTCGACGATCTCCGAATAGCGGTGGGCCAGGTCCGCCCACGAGCTGCCGGTCGAGAAGGCGACGTAGGCCGCGCGCGGCACGTCGGACGGCAGGCCGGGCTCGGGATCGTCCGCCGGCTGGAGGTCGCGGGCCTCGAACGTCAGCCGGCGGCGCCCCTGGGAGACCTCCTCCTGCGGGGAGACCCCGGGCAGGCCGCGGGTCACCCAGCGCAGGGGCAGTCCGGCCGGCGCCTCCAGGGTCACCCGGGCGTGGAGCACCGGCATGCCGGGATCGAGGGTGTGGAGCCGCACCACGCCCCCCTCGAAGAAGGGGGCCGTATCGCGCACCGTCACCTGCTGCTCGACCACGGCGCCGGGGCGGGTGGCGGGCAGGGGGGCGCGCAGGACGCGGCCGTCGTCGAACATGTCCGGCGCGTCGCGGCTGGCGCTGCTCTCGGTGATCGTCGTGGGGTCGAGCGGATGCTCGGCGCCGTCGGGGGTGATCACGCGGGCCCGGATCTCCGGCCGCGCCTGGTGCCACGGCTCCCAGCTCTCCTCGACGGTCGACCAGCTCTCGTGGGCGTTGGCGCTGAGGAGGCGGTAGATCAGGCGCTGGCTGTAGGTCTCGCGCCCGGCCGCGTCGTAGCTGTAGCTCACCTCCATGAGGAGCACCACGGCGTCGTCGCCCTCCTCCGATTTGACCTGGGCGGCGGCGAGGGCCACCGCGCCGGGGCCGGCGGTGAACGGGGCGGCTTCCCAGGGAGCGACCGCCGCCGGCGGCGTCGTGGTCTGGGCGGGGCGAGCGGCTCCGGACGGCAAAGCCAGGCCCAAAAGGGCCGACAGGACGAGGAGAGACTTCCGGGTGCTGCTGAGCTTGGGGGACATTGCTTCTCCAGGGGGCGAGGGGGCTCCGGGCGCAGGCCGGTGGGATCGTGATGATTTTACCATGCCGTTGCGGCAGGCCCGGTCGGGAGCGCGGTGTAGAATCGGGCCAGCCTTCCCCGGGAAGTGCCACTGTACCGCGATTCGTTTCGCTGGAGACGAGATGACCGGACGCAGCCTCTCGCGAGGGCTCGCCCTCGCCCTGGTTCTCGCCGTGCCGCCCGCCGGCGCCACCCCGGGGACACCTCCGCCCTCACCCCCGGCCCGCCTCGCCGCCGTGGTCCTCACGCCGACCGAGGTGAAGCTCACCTGGGGGGCCCGCGCCGTGGGGGACACCGAGGTGCGGGTGGAGCTGCGGGCCCTCGACGGCGCCTTCGCGGACGTGGGCGCGGTGCCGGGCGCCTACCGGGCCGCCCTGGTGCAGGGGCTCCAGCCCGCCACCGCCTACGTCTTCCGGGTCCGCGCGGCGCGGGGAGGCGTCTTCTCCGAGTACTCCAACGAGGCCGCGGTCACCACCTCGGCCGTGCCGGGCTCCTGCGTGGCCGACGCCCAGACCCTTTGCGTGGCCGGCCGGTTCCGCGCGCGGGCCGAGTGGAAGGCCCCGGACGGCCGGGCCGGCGTGGCCTCGGTCCTGCCGGTCCCCTCCGGCAATTCCGGGCTCCTCTGGTTCGTCTCGCCGGACAGCCTGGAGCTGCTGGTCAAGGTGCTCGACGGCTGCGCCGCCAACGGCCATCAGTGGGTCTTCGTCGGCTCCGCCACCAATCTCCAGTACGTCCTCACCGTGACCGACACCCACACGGGGCAGGTGCGGGTCTACTTCAATCCCCAGGGGGTCTCGCCGCGGGCGGTGACAGACACCTATGCTTTCGAGGGGTGTCCGTGAGCGGGAGCGCGTTTGCGGCGGCTTGCCCGCTCTGGTATCTTTGTGAGTCCTGAGACAGGGAGGCGTCCGTCTTTGTCGCCGCGCGGCCAGAGACCCACCGCCCTATAAACGTGACCGCCGGCGGCGAGGGTCGGCTCACTGAAAACGACGGCCTCGGGAAGGCCAGGAGCGACAGAGAACATGGGCAAGAAGCTTTTCGTAGGCAATTTGAACTTCAAGACCAACGACGACGATCTGCGTACGCTGTTCAGCCAGGCGGGCACGTGTGATTCGGCGACGGTCATGATGGATCGCGCCACCGGCCGCTCGCGCGGCTTCGGCTTCGTCGAGATGAGCACCGACGAAGAGGCGCAGAAAGCGATCCAGCAGTTCAACGGCTACGATTTCCAGGGACGCAATCTCAACGTCAACGAGGCCCGCGAGCGCACCCCCGGCGGCCCGCGGCCCGGCGGCTACGCGGGCGGCGGCTATGCGGGCGGCGGTGGCGGCGGCCGGGGCGGCTACGGTGGTGGCGGCGGCGGCCGGGGCGGCTATGGCGGCGGCGACCGCGACTTCGGCGGCGGCGGCGGCGGCGACTTCGGCGGCGGCGACTCCGGCGGCTTCGGCGGCGGCTTCGCCAGCGGCGGCGGCAACTTCAAGCCGCGCAAGGAAGGCGGCAGCCGCCGCGGTCTGCGCGCCAAGAAGCGCAGCCTCTGAGCGCGCTCCCCTACGAGCCCGGCGCTCAGTAGAGGTCGAAGACCAGGATCCGCCCCTCGATGGGGCCGTTCATCACCGGGATGCGGCGGCGCGGCCGGAGGCCGATCTGCTTGCCCCGGTCCTCGCCCGCCAGCACGGCCGCCTTCCACCCCTTGAAGCGCTGCTTGAAGAGGTCGCCCAGGGCGCGCCAGCGCCCGGCGTCCGTGTCCAGCCGCTCGCCGTGGGGCGGATTGACCACCACGAGCCCCGGACCCGCGGGCGGCTGGAAGGCGGCGGCGTCCCCCCGGGTGAGGACGGCGCGGTCGAGGAGGTTCGCCTGCTCCAGGTTGGCCCGCGCGGCGTCGAGCGTCGCGGCCGAGAGGTCGTTGCCGTAGACCTGGACGTTGGCGCCGGGGGCCAGGAGCGGCTCCTGGAGCACGGCGGTGAAGGCCACCGGGTCGTACCCCGGCAGGCGCTCGAAGGCCCAGTGCCGCCGCAGCCGGCCGGGCGCCCAGCCGAGGGCGATCCAGGCCGCCTCGATCAGCAGCGTCCCCGAGCCGCACATCGGATCAACGACCGGTCCGCGGCCGTCCCACCCCGAGGCCAGGACACAGGCCGCGGCGAGCTGCTCGCGCACCGGCGCCATGGTGGTGACGGCGCGGTAGCCGCGGCGGTCGAGCGGCTCTCCCGAGGTGTCGAGCAGGAGGGTCGCCTGGTCGCGGTGGAGGCGCAGGCGCAGATGGAGGTCCGGGTCCTGCCGGTCGACGTCGGCGCGCCGCCCCCAGCGATCGCGCTGGCCGTCCACCAGGCCGTCCTTGAGCGACATCGCGGCCCAGCGGGTGTCGCGCACCTCGGAGGCGGTGGCGGTGGCCTGGACGGCGAAGGTGCGGTCCGGGTGGAAGAGCGCGGCGGCGTCGAGACCGCCGCGCCAGAGCCGCGGACCGGGCCGGCCGGCGACGAGCGCCCGCGCGCCGGCGGCGATGTCGGCGCCGTCCCGCGCCTCCCAGGAGGCCACCTCCACCAGCACCCGGTTCGCCGTGCGCAGCCGCCAGTTGGCGCGCCAGCAGTCCGTCCAGCCGCCGGTGAAGGCCACCGCCCCTCTCTGGCGCTCGGGGTCGCGCACCCCCATCGCGCGCAGCTCACCCTCCAGGATCTCTTCGAGACCGAGGACGCAGGTGGCGACCAGCCGCATGGGCGGGAGTCTATACCCTCACCTCCCCGGCCCTCCTCGCAGGTTTGGCGTCCCCGGCCGGTTGGCCCTCGGCGCTCGGCGGCACGCGGCGAGGGAAAATGAATTTCCGCTTCCTTGTCACAAAAAGGGGCCCTGCGGAAACTTATCTTTTGAGGGAGAGACTCTGGAGGAGACCGCCATGCACCATACCGTAATTCCGGATCTGGGTATCGTTTTAACGTTCCTTCGCTCGGGCCAGGGCTGGAGCCAGGCCGAGCTGGGAGAGGCGGCCGGGATCTCCCCGAACCTGATCAACGAGTACGAGCGGGGCCGGAAAAGGCTCTCCCGCGAGCGTCTGGAGCACCTCATCGCCTATCTGGGCCTGCCGCCCGAGGTGATCGACGCCACGCTCGCCGCTCTCGCCGCCAACCGCGCCAGAGCCCGGGCGCCGCGGGACTCCCCCGACGCCCCCTCGGAGGAGGCCCACCGGGTCGAGGATCTCTCTATCCGGATCGGGACCGCGGTGACGGGCTTCGTCCGCACGGCGCTCTGGGAGCTCACGGTGGAGGGGGAGGCGCTCCGTGCCCGCCAGCGCGCCGGCTTCCTCTGGGACCGTCTGAAGCGGCACACGCCGGCGGAGCGGCGGACTCTCGTCCAGAGGGGGCGGAAATATCGCACCTGGGCGCTCTGCGAGCGGGTCGCCGCCGAGAGCATCCGCCAGGCGCCGAACCATCCCCGGGAGGCGCTGGAGCTGGCCGAGCTCGCCCTGCTCGTCGCCGAGCACCTCCCCGGGGAGCGGACCTGGGCCCTGCGCCTCCAGGGCTACGCCTGGGCCCACGTCTGCAACGGCCGCCGGGTCTGCAACGACCTGCCGGGCGCCGAGGCGGCGATGGTCCGCGCCCGGAAGCTCTGGGAGGCGGGAGAGCCGGGGGATCCGGGGTTGTTGAGCAAGGCATGGTTGCCTTGGATCGAGGCGGTTCTTCGGCGAGGCCAGCGGCTGAAGGCTGAGATCCTTCTGACGAAAGCGCGTATTCACGAGACGCTCGGTGATCCAGAGGCTTCGACGGCAGCGCTTCTAGAGGCGGTCCCCCTGATCGACCCTCGCCGGGAGCCACGAAACGCCTGGGTTGTCCGGATCAATCTTGCATTGGATCTTTGTCACCTAGAGAGATTCGCAGAAGCCGAACCCCGACTCTCCGAGATTCGAGCGCTGGCCGAGCGACTGGGAGAGGAGCTGGATCTGACCCGGGTCCTCTGGGTAGAAGGGAAAGTCGCCGCCGGGCTCGGGCGGACGAAGGAAGCCCTATTGGCTTTCGAGCAGGTGCGGGGGGTGTTCAGGCGGCGCGAATTGACGTTCGACTACGCACTGGTGAGTCTGGAGCTCGCTGGGCTCTTTTTGGAAGAAGGCCGCACCACCGACGTGAAAGCCCTTGCCGATGAGATGCTGCAGATTTTCAGGACGCAGCGGATCGAGCGCGAGGCTCTGGCGGCGCTCCGGCTCTTCTGCGACGCCGCCCGGCGGGAGACCGCCACGGTGGACCTCGCGCGAAGGCTGGTGCGATTCCTTCACCGCGCTCAACATGATCCCGAGCTCCGCTTCACAGAAGGGGCTGATTGAAAGGGATGGTCATTGTAGGGGCGGCCACGCAGGGCCGCCCCTACAAGTCGATTCTCCTGAGCGAGGAGCCAATGACCAGGCAACATTAGCCCCACGGATCGGCCCCAGGCCCCTCATCGAGGCTCTGGGTCTGCGCGCCATTCGAGGGACTGGGGCTGCCCAGAGGATCGATCCTCGGCCCCTCTTTTGTGTCCTGCGGCTGCGAGCCACTCGTGGCGCCGGCCCGGGGGCTGCCCAGAGGATCAGAGCCAAGCCCCGCTTTCACCCAGCCCGCGAGCCGGCTCCACAGCGCATCGAAGAGCTGGACGGCGCTCCAGCCGGCCGTGCTCGCGGGACGGGGCGCCTCCGAGCGGGGTTTGGCGAAGGTCCCGGGCGTTCCGAGGCACAGCCCGAGGAGGATCATCAGGACGGCTGCTCTGCGCAAGACTCGCATGACCGGCTCCTTTCCAGGAGGTGGCTCGCCCGCGGCCGCCATGGCCGCCGAGCCGGACCTCTCCGGGGACCATCCTGCCTGGAAACAGGTGGGGAAACCAGCCCGCAGAGCTATGCCACAGCACTGAGAAGGTGAGGACGATGGACAAAGCCGGCAAGAACGACCCTGAATCGCGGCTGGCCCTGCTCCGCTCGTCCCATCTCTGGGATCAGGCGCGCCATCAGCCCCGGTGCCGCTCCAGGAAGGGGAGGACGGCGCGCAGGAGCGCCTCCGGCTGTTCCTCCATGGGGAGGTGGCCGCAGTCGTCGATGAGCACGAATTCGGAGTGGGGGAGCCGCGCCGATGCTCGTCGCCCCGACTCCGGCGAGATCAGCTCGTCGTGGGCCCCCCAGACCACCAGAGTGGGGACCGAGATCGTCTCGAGCTCCACCGGCTCCCCGGGGGGGACCGGGGCGGTCAGGCCGTAGAAGGCGGCGCCCACCCCCTCGACGGCCAAGCGGTCGGCATAGGCCCGGACCAGCTCGGGGGTGACCTTGGAATCGCCCCAGAAGGAGCGCAGGAGCGCCTTGCGGATGGCCCCGGGGCGCAGGGCCACGGTGCGGGCGTAGAGGGCGTCCAGG
>QHVW01000903.1 GCA_003223675.1 Acidobacteriota bacterium | reverse complement strand
CGGCTGGGGATGAACAGCGTTCCGGCGGGGTAGCTCAAGGGGCCGGCCGAGAAGCCGGCGAGGGCCACGCGGTACTGGATCTTGCGCTTCTGGAGCGCCGCCGCCAGCCGGTAGGAGGCGACCCCCTGCGGCGGCACCAGCCAGCCGAGGTCACCCTCCCCCTGGATGCCGGCGGACGCCTCCGCCAGCGGCCGGCCCTCCGACGCCACGTCCCCGGACGCCACCCAGGCGCGGAGGTTGAAGGCGAGCGGCAGCGACCAGGCGGTGATGTCGTAGAACTCGGCATCGAGGTTCTGCTCCAGGCGCTGGCGCTGGCGTTCGAGGAAGCCCTTGCTCATCGGCGAGTCGATCTCCAGCAGCGCGGCCACCAGGTTGCCGAGCGGCTGGGCGGTGGAGACGGCGTAGGTGCCGGCCGCGAAGCGGCGCGGCTGGGCCTCGCTCTTGGGCTTGGCGAGATCGCGCACCGGGATCTCGCCTGTCTGCTTGAGCTGCCGCACGTGGATGCCGTGGAGGGCCAGCAGGTCGGCCAGCGACCGCGCCTCCGGCTGATCGGCGGGCCAGAGATAGGTGCGCGCCGGCTCCGTGGACGGCTTTGCCCGGTTGGCCGCGAAGTCGGCCAGGATCTTGTCGGCGTTGCGGGCGGCCGTGCGCACGGTGGTGAGCGAGGTCGTCAGGTGCCGGGCCACGCGGTCGGCCAGGGTGAGCGTGCCGCCGTCCGGCAGGGCCAGGGCCACGCCGGCCCGGCCGCCGCCGGCCACCTCGTAGGTCATGCCCACGGCGCCGCGCAGGCTCGGGTAGGAGTCGCCGTAGCCGGGATAGAAGAGGTCGTAGTTCTCTTCCTTGAAGTAGATCCACCCCTGGCGGTCGAAGGCGGCGGCGTTGGCGCGGCCGAAGGCGTCGAGCCAGGAGAGGACGCGGCGGTCGATCTGCGGATTGATCGGCTCGGCCGACGGCGGGAAGAAGTACGAATTCTCGCTCCCCATCTCGTGGAAATCGACGTAGACCTGCGGCTCCCACGAGCGATAGGCGGCGATGCGTTGGCGGGTCTCCTGCTGGCTGGCCCACGCCCAATCGCGGTTGAGATCGATCAGATAGTGGTTCTGCCGGCCGCCCGGCCAGGGCTCCCAGTGCTCGGCGGCGGCCCGGCGCGCGTTGGCGTCGTCCCCCCGCCGCTGCCGGTAGCCGTTGACGTAGCGCTCGCGGCCGTCCGGGTTCTGGAGCGGATCGATCAGCACCACCACGTCCTTGAGCGTCTCGGCCACCTCCCCCTGGGCGGCGGCGAGCACGTAGGCCGCGCCCATGGCCGCCTCGGCCGAGGAGGACTCGTTGCCGTGGACGCCGTAGGCCAGCCAGACCACCAGCGGGGTGCGGCGGAGGATGCGCTCCCGGTCGGCGGCGCTCAATCCCGCGGGATCGGCCAGCCGCAGGACGTCCTTGCGGATCTCCTCCAGCCGCTCCAGGTTCTCCGGCGCGGAGACGGCGAGGAGCTTCAGCGGGCGCCCTTCATAGGTATGGCCGTACTCCCACATCTTCACCCGCGGCGAGGCCGCGTCCAGGGCTTCGAGGTAGGCGACGATGCGGTCCCACGAGGTGAACCGGGCGCCCAGCGGATAGCCAAGGAAGGCCGCGGGCGACGGGACGTGCTCGTCGAGCGGCGGCAGGTCGAGCGTCTCGCCGCGCGAGAGCGGAGCCACCAGCGGATGGTTCTGGGAGACCGCGGCCGGCGTGGTTTCAGCGTGGGAGAGCGCCGCCGCGAAGGCGAGCGCGAGCGTCAGCAGCGAGGTCTTGCGGACCCTGTGGAAGGACATGGTGGGATAGGCCTCTCTTGGAGATCAAGGAAAAAACTCTATATGGCAAAATTGGGGAGTTCCCGGACTTCTTCTCCCCCCGCCCTGGAAGGGCGGATATTCCCTAGCCTGGGGTTTCAACCCCAGGCGGGCGAGGCGGACCAACCTTCTGGGATTGGTGACATCGGGACGGACCATCCGCCTGGGATCGGAAACCGTGAGCCCGCCCCCGCCTGGGGTTGAAACCCCAGGCTCTTCAATACGCGCTCCTTCAGAGCGCAGGCGGTGCCAAGCCCGGAGGGTATTCACGATGGGACCAAACTCTCCGACGAGATGTTCAGCCGCTTCATCATCTCGTGGAGCGTGGTGGGCTTGACATGCAAGAGCTCGGCCGCGCGCTTCTGCACGCCGCCGCACGATTGCAGGGCCCGGATGATGATCTGCCGCTCGTATTGGCTGACGGCGTCCTTGAACGAGATGCCGTTCGCCGGCAACACGGGGGGAAGGAGGCCGGAGGCGGCCGCCGCCTCGCCGCGCTGGCGCACGGAGGCCGGCAGCAGCTCCTCGGTCAGCACTTCGCCGATGGAGAGCACCACGGCGCGCTCGATGGCGTTCTCCAGCTCGCGCACGTTGCCCGGCCAGGGGTAGTCGATCAGCAGCTCCATGGCGCGCGGCGAGATCTCGCGCAGCGCCTTCTCGTTCTCCCGCGCGTAGTGGGCGAGGAAGTGCTGGGCCAGCAGGGGGATGTCCTCGCTGCGCCGGCGCAGCGGCGGCAGGCTCACTGTGATCACGTTCAGCCGGTAGAAGAGGTCCTCGCGGAAGCTCCCCTGCTG
>QHVW01000902.1 GCA_003223675.1 Acidobacteriota bacterium | reverse complement strand
CGAGCCGGAGGAGATCCGCGGGCGGGGGCTGGTGGGGACGCTGTTCGCGAACCCGACGGAAAATTTCCCAGGGCTGGGGCTTGTACCCGCCCCGCCTCCGCCACCAAGACGATCCGACGGATACGACAGATCCGACCGATCTGTCGGATCTAACGTCAATCCGGTTTCTGAGGAAGCAGCCGCCCTCGACCCCGAGCAGCAATCCGCCGTGGAGACCGTGGACGGCCCCCTCCTCATCGTCGCCGGGCCGGGGACGGGGAAGACGCGCACGCTGACCCACCGGATCGCGCATCTGATCGCCGAGCGGGGCGCGCGGCCCGAGCAGTGCCTCGCCGTCACCTTCAGCCGCCGGGCCGCGGCGGAGATGGAGGAGCGGCTGGACGCGCTCCTGCCTCCCGGGACGGCCCGGCCGCTCGTGGCCACCTTCCACGGCCTGGGGCTGGCGATCCTGACCGAGCAGGCCGAGGCGGCCGGCCTGGCGCCGGGGTTCCGGGTCGCGACCCCGATGGAGCGGGCGGAGATCGTCCGCGATCTGTTCGACCTCACGCCCGCCAAAGCCGAGCGGCTCCTGGAGGAGATGGGCAAGGTCCGCTGCGGCCGGCCCCGGGAGGAGATCGCCTCGCCCGAGCTCGCCGGCCGGATTGCCGCCTATGAATCCGCCCTGGCGGCCCGGAGCCTCCTCGACTTCGACGACCTCCTCCTCAAGCCCTTGGCGCTCCTGCGGGAGCGGCCGGACCTCGCCGAGGTCTACCGGCAACGCTTCCGCTGGATCTCGATCGACGAATATCAGGATATCGACGCCCTCCAGTATGCCCTCGTCCGGCTCCTGGCGCCGCCCGGCGCGAGCCTCTGCGCGATCGGCGATCCCGACCAGTCGATCTACGGCTTCCGCGGCGCGGACGTGGGATTCTTCCTCCGCTTCCGCGAGGACTACCCCGAAGCCCGCGTCGTCCATCTCACCCGCAACTATCGCTCGACGCACACCCTGGTCGAGGCGGCCTGCCAGGCGATCCGGCCGGGGAGCCTGGTGCCGGAGCGCCGGCTCGTGGCCGTGCGGAGCGGCGCGGCGGAGCGGATCGTGGTCCAGCGGGCGGCGAGCGAGCGGGCCGAGGCGGAGCTGGTGGTCCACACCCTGGAGCGGCTCCTGGGCGGGACCTCCTATTTCTCGTTCGACAGCGGCAGGGTGGCTGCGAACGAAATACCGGCGGGGGAGGCGCCGGAG
>QHVW01000353.1 GCA_003223675.1 Acidobacteriota bacterium | reverse complement strand
AGCACCCGCAGGTGCCGCAGACCTTCCCGGTGTCTCCGCAGCCGCAGAACCCGACGCTGGTGCCGTTCCCGGCGGAGTCGCAGTCGACGCACATCGGCGGCTCCTCGCTGCCGGTGCCGTTCGACTTCGGCTGGATCTACCTGGATCTGAACACGACGGTTTCCGCGCCGGCGGTGAACAACCCGCTCGACCCGGCGGCCGCCCAGGCCTTCGTGGCGGTCCGCATGACGTCGCAGGGCCGCTACAGCGTCGGCTTCGACGCCATCCACCTCGACAGCGCCTGCTCGGCTGGCTCGTACACCCTCACTCTGACGGGTGCGAACCACTCCGTCCCGCACTGATCCTGGTGCTTGAACAGGGTGGGTCCGCTTCGCGGGCCCACCCTTTTCTTTCCCACCGTCCCTTTCGGCTCCTGCAGGCTGTTCCCCCCTCGATCGGGAGATAGCCTGGAAGAGCTGAGCAGTCCAGGCCTCTCGTGTCCGTATCTTTATCCGACGGCCCACTTGCGCCGCGCGGGATTCAGGCCTAGACTCATGCTCAAGTTTCGATCTAGCCCTATGGCTTCCGGGCGAAGGTTGGTGACGAGGCCGGGTCCTCTCATCGCCGGATGCCCCGAAGTTTGTTGTCCACCCATAGTGGTAGGAGGAGTTTTTCGATGGTGAGCCCCCGTCCTTCTGTCCCGCGCGTCCATCTCTCCCTGCTCTGCTTCCTTGCCTTGGCGGCAGCCCTCTTCCTGGTCCGCCCGGTGATGGCGCAAACAGACTGCGATCGGGCCGGGTGCGGCACGGTACGCAACAGCACCGGCACGGCCATCATCTGCTTCACCCCGGCGACCCCTCCTCCCAGCTCGCTGTGGGGCAACGCCCAGCTCCAGCCCGCCTGGACGGGCACGCTGCCGTCGGATCGTGACGCCACGAACTTCAACGAGCTCCTGGAGAACTACGGCAGCCGCAACTGGTTCGAGGGGGTCTCGATCCAGAACGGCTACATCCTGATGGCGCTGGCGCACGGCATCGGCATCTGGGACGCGCACACGGATCCGGCCAATCCGGCGCTGGTGGTCGCGGCGCGGTATCCGGCGGTGACGGGGCAGTTCCCCTTCCTCCCCCCGGGCGAGCTGTCGAAGATCGTGTTCGGCGGCATCGGCGCCGCGGACGACGGCGTGGCGGCGATCGCGGGCTATAGCGGCGCCGGCATCCTGGTCTTCGACCTCACGGACAAGACCCACCCGCGGCCGGCCTACCAGAACGCCGGCAAGAGCTCCGACTCGGTCTACGTGGCGAAGATCGGCGGCACCCGCTACGGCTTCCTGTCCGCCAGCAGCCTCTACGTGTACAACCTGGACAAGGCGATCACCTACAGCGGCTGTCTGGAGACGGACGGCGTGAACGCCGGCAACTGCCCCGGGGTGCTGGTCAAGCAGGTGACGACCGACGCGCCGGCGGGCTCCTTCGTGGCCGGCGTCGACAACTTCGTCGCCGTGACCCTCGGCACCGGCGGCTTCCAGATCTTCGACGCGACCAACCCCCTGAATCCGATCTCCAAAGGGATCGGCCAGCGCGACCGGCCGGTGCAGGGGCTCGCGATGTGGAAGCAGGGGACCTCGTACTACCTCGCCGCCCGCCTGGGCAAGTCGGCCAGCTTGCGGCTGTCGCAGACGGCGATCTACGACGTGAGCTGCATCGCCACCGCCAACGGCTGCGGCGCGCTGGCCCCCCTGGGGACTCCCCTCTCCACGGACAGCGCGAGCGGCACCGAGTACCTCACGTTCTCGCGCAGCGGCGCCACCCCCTTCCTGTACGCGGGCGGCGACGGCTACTGCAGCGGCTCGGACGGCCAGCAGCACGAGTGGCTGCTCGACGTCACCGATCCAACCAATCCCAAGGACATCACGCCGTCGGCCACCACGCCCGAGACCGCCCCGTACAACGGCGTGAATACCACGGTTGCGGTCAACTACTGGAGCTACTTCTACCGGGAGAGCCCGACCGGCTTCAACCTGGTGGCGCCGCGCGGCGGCATGTTCAACGGCGACTACTTCTACCGCGCGGGCCGCTCGATCTTCGACGTCCACAAGTGGATCCACAACGTGGCGCCCACGGCGGACTTCAGCTACAGCCCGACGGAGATCTATCCGGGCACGCCGGTGACCTTCAGCGACCGCTCGGCCGGGGTGCCGACGAGTTGGAGCTGGACCTTCCAGGACGGCGCGCCCGCGAATTCGACGGCGCAGAGCCCGTCGGTGAGCTTCGCCACGGCGGGCACCAAGACGGTGTCGCTGACGGCGGCCAACACCACCCCGCCGGCGAATACGGCCAGCAAGAGCGTCATCGTGCTGCCGCCCACGCCGCAGATCGGCGGGATCACGGTGAGCCCGCCGAGCCCGCTGGTCTGCCAGCCGGTCACCCTCACGGCCACCGGCGTCACGGGCCAGCCGACGCTGGCCTATTCCTGGGGCGTCAAGGACTCCGGCAACAACCCGGCCCCGGGCTCCAGCTCGACCGGGACTCTAACCTGGTCGACCGCGGGTCTGGCGGCCGGCGCCTACACGGCGACGGTGACGGTGACCAACGGCGCGGGGACGGCCAACAAGAGCGTGGCGGTCACCCTCGGCGCCTTGCAGCCGCTGGCCTTCGGCCCGAGCGGCGCGCCGACCAACGACGCCTTCACCTCCGGGACGGTCCACTTCCACGCCGGCGCCACCGGCGCCACGGAGTGGAACTGGGACTTCGGCGACGGCCAAGGGCCCCGCGGCTGGACCTCCGATCCGGTGAACGGCCCGGACCCGACCGTGGTCTACACCGCGACCGGCGTCAAGCAGGTGAAGGTGCAGATCCGCAACTGCGTGCAGTCGGCGATCACCAGCCAGGCGCTGAGCGTCACGATCGTCCAGACGACGCCCCTCAAGGCCTCGTTCCTGGCGCAGCTCAACCTCTGCTCGCTGGCGGCCTACTGCTCCACCAACGTGGGGGACGCGGTCACCTTCGCCGACTCGTCGACCGGCGCCGAGCTCTGGGACTATGACTGGAGCCACTCCAGCACCGATCCGGCGACCTGCAACTTCACCGACGCCGGGCACGCCGCGGCGGTGACCTCGCACGTCTACGCCACCGCGGGCGACTTCTACCCCTGCCTGCGGGTGCGCCGCGGCGCCAGCGAGCAGAACGTCTTCGTGCACAAGGACATCAGGGTCTCCACCAACAACGGCGGTGGCGGTGGCGGCGGCGGCGGGGGGGGTGGTGGCAATTCGCCGGCCATCTTCATCGGCGGCCCCGGCACGGGCAGCGTCAACACGCCCTACATCTTCTCGGCGTCGGCGTCCAACTGCACGGCGACCGACGGCGCGTGGAGCTGGAACGCGGGCGGCGGCGCGGTCTCGGGGGCCAGCAACGGCTCCTCGGTCACCATCACCTGGTCCTCGGCGGGGGCGAAGAGCATCTCGGTCACCAACACCGGCTGCTCCGGCGCCACCGGCAGCTTCAACACCACCATCTCGGATGGGAGCGGCGGCGGCGGCGGCGGTGGTGGCGGCACGCTCGCGGCGCAGTTCAGCTTCTCGCCGTCCTCGCCCAACCCGGGAGATCCGGTGAGCTTCGACGGCAGCGCCAGCACCGGCTCGCCGACCGGCTACTCGTGGAATTTCGGCGACGGCACGGGGGCGGTGACGGGCAAGACCGCCACCCACTCGTTCGCCGCCGCGGGCTCCTACTCGGTGACGCTCACGGTGTCGGCGCCGGGGACCGGCTGCCCGTTCGCCCCCTGCTCGGTGAGCGTCTCCACGACCAAGACGGTGGTGGTGGGCACGGTGGCGCCCCCCGTCTCGGCCGAGTTCACTACCAGCGCCAGTTGCACCAACGTCGGCGGCTTCGACCAGTGCTCGGCCAACACCGGCAAGGCGGTGACCTTCACCGCGGCGGCCACCGACGCCACCAGCTACCAGTGGAGCTTCGGTGACGGCGGCACGGCGGCCAGCGCCTCGACGAGCCACACCTTCGCGCAGGCCGGCAGCTACATCGTCAGCCTCACGGTGACCAAGGGGAGCGCGCAGGCCACCAAGAGCCGGCGGTTCATCGTCACCGGCGCGTCGGCTCCCAAGTCGGTGGTGCTGCCGTGGATCGCGCAGACCCGCGGCGCGCTGGTGCAGTCGAGCGACCTCTACGTCCACAACCCGAGCGCGAATCCGATGAGCGTCACGCTCCAGTTCCGCAAGCGCGGCCTGCCGGACACCAACCCGCCGCAGGCCTCGAAGACCATCGCGCCGGGAGCGACGGTCTACATCCCCGACGTGCTGGGCGGGCTGTTCAACCGGGAGAACGTGGCGGGCTTCATCTCGCTGACGGTCGATCAGGGGGACACCGAGCCGGTCATCACCTCGTACAACACCACGTTCCAGGCCGACGGCAAGCAGTTCGGCCAGACCATCTCGGGCATCTCGATGAGCAGCCTCAGCGCCGCGGCGAAGGCGGGCTCGGCGGGCCCGACGAAGAACCTGGTCGGCCTGATCAACAACTCCGACCGGCTGGCCTACTTCGGCATCAGCAACCCGAGCAACACGGCGGTCACCTATCACCTGCGCCTGTACGACAAGCTGGGCAAGCTGATCGGTGAGACGAACCCGGATCTGACGGTGGCGCCGTTCGGCCAGCGGCAGTTCCAGTCGGCCGAGATCGAGAGCACGTTCGGCGTCACCAACCAGGACGACTACCGGGTGGAGGTCCAGCCGACGGCGGGCGGCGGCGACATGCTCGTCCCCTATGGCTCGAACCTCCGGCTCTCCTCGCAGGACCCGTCGTTCATCGAGGCCGGCTCGTCGAGCAACGCCAAGTCCTACCTGCTCGGCGCGCTGAGCGCCCCGGGGGCGAACGGCACCGTCTGGCGGAGCGACCTGCTGCTGTCGAACGTCAACCCCCAGGCGGCGACCGTGGACGTGACCTTCACCGGCATCGGCGTCAACGCCGTTCCCACCACTCCGCTGCACGTGACCCTGCAGCCGGGTGCGACGCAGCGGCTGCAGAACGTGATCGCCAGCCAGTGGGGGATCAACAACGCCATCGGCCTGCTCACCGTCAGGAGCACCTCCGCGAACGGCATCTTCCCGATCGTCCAGGGGGAGAGCTACGACAGCTCCAACCCCGCGAAGCGCTTCGGCCAGTCGATGTCGGCGCTCACCGACGCCGATGCGGCGGGTGCGGGCCACGGCCAGTACCTCGCCGGTCTGCGGCAGGACGCTACCCACCGTACCACCCTCTGGCTGTACAACCCAGGGAGCTCGGACGGTCTGTACGACCTCGTGTACCGGGGCCTCGACGGCTCGGTGATCGCCACCACCGCGAACGTGCAGCTCGCGGCCGGCAAGCTCCGGCAGATCAGCCCGGGCCAGCTCCCGCTGCCCTCGTCCGGTGCCCAGAACGGGTTCACCGTCCAGATCGTGGTCAAGTCGGGCACGGTGCTGAGCGCGGCGCAGGTCGTCGACAACGGCACCAACGACCCGTCGTACATCCAGGGTGAGGTCCGCTAGCCTACGGACCCCTCTCCGGCTTCTCGCAGGCCGCCGGCACCCGGCCGGCGGCCTTTCGTTTGTCTGGACGGAAAGCCGCCCTTGAGACGCTTCCTCCTCCTCGCGCTCGCCGCCGCGGCCCTCCTCGCGCCGGCGCCGGCCTCGCCCGGCGAGCCCCCGCCGGGGAAGTGGCGTCCCGCCCGCGGCGCCCCGGCCCCTCCAGGCGGCGCGGAGACCCCGGCCGACGTCAAGGCGATCCCCTATCTCCAGGGGTACCGGCCGGCGGAGGACCATCCGGTGGTGAGCGAGCGCGATCCCCGGGCCGCGTACGACGGGCTCAACCTCTACGTCTCGGGCCACGCGGCCGAGGCCGTGCTCATGGACATGCACGGCCGCACCCTCCATCGCTGGCGCTACCCCCTGCGGCGGCTCTGGCCGGACCTGGCGAAAGATCCGGAGATGGCGAAGCTGGAGTACTGGCGCCGCGCCTATCTCTACCCGAACGGCGATCTGCTGGCGGTCTACGAGGGGCTGGGGCTGGTCAAGCTCGACGCCCGCTCCCACGTCCTCTGGGCCCACCGCGGCGGCACCCATCACGACCTCTGCGTGACCGGCGACGGCACCATCTACACCCTCGACCGGGAGGGGAAGATCATCCCGCGGATCAACCCGCGCAAGGGGGTGCTGGAGGACTTCGTCACCGTGCTCGACCCGGGCGGCAAGGTGCTGCGGAAGATCTCCATCCTCCAGGCCTTCGAGCGCTCCCCCTACGCCGGGCTGCTCAAGCGGATGGCGCCCGAGGGGGACGTCTTCCATACCAATACGCTGGAGGTGCTCGACGGCCGCTGGGCCGCCCGCGACCCCGCCTTCCGCAAGGGGAACCTGCTGATCTCGGTGCACCGGCTGGACACCATCGCCGTCCTCGATCCGGAGCGCCAGACGATCGTCTGGGCGCGGACGGGGGAGTGGCGGCGCCAGCACCAGCCGACCTTCGTCGACGGCGGCCGCCTCCTCCTCTTCGACAACACGGGGGCGGGGGTGGAGCGGTCGCGCGTCCTGGAGCTCGATGCGCTGACCGGCAAGATCGTCTGGCAGTACGGTGGCGAGCCCGGCGAGGACCTCTTCTCGAAAACCCTGGGGTCGTGCCAACGGTTGCCGAACGGCAACACGTTGATCACCGAATCCGAGAACGGCCGGGCCCTGGAGGTGACCCGGGAGGGGCGGTTGGTGTGGGAATTCTATAATCCGCACCGGGCGGGGGAGCATGGCGAGCTGGTGGCCGTGCTGTTCGAGGTGGTCCGCCTCCCCCCGGGCTTCCCCTTCCGCGGGCTGCCGTCCCCCTCTCAGTAACGCCGGGAAGAAAAAGAGCTGACAAACGCCGCCAAAAGTTGTAGAGTCCTCTGTGCGATATTTATCCTTTGAACGGGAGGTGATAACCTTTCCTCGAGAAGTCTTCCTGAAGTCTCCCTGCTTGTAGATTCATCTACATCTATCTTAGGAGATTGTCTGTCATGAAAAGAACCATCTCGTGCCTTGTGCTCCTGGGCCTCCTGGCCCTGGTTGGACAGGCGCATGCCGTCATCTGCGCCATCGACGAGGTGCCGGCGGCCACGCTGCTGTTGCCCTACTTCGAGGTGTGCGTGCAGGCTCCCTGCGCCACCACCCCCAACGGGTCGCAGCAGAACACCCTGTTCTCGGTCAACAACGCCTCGGCTACCGCGGTGCTGGCCCACGTCGTGGTCTGGTCCGACCTGTCGGTGCCGGTCCTCGACTTCAACATCTACCTGACCGGCTACGACGTCCAGACCATCAACCTGTTCGACATCCTGGGCAGCGGCAAGCTGCCGCAGACCGCGTCCGCGGGGCAGGATCCGACCGACACGATCAGCCCGAAGGGCGCCTTCTCGCAGGACATCAACTTCGCGAGCTGCTCCGGCCTGCTGCCGCCGCCGACCCTGCCGTCGGACTTCGTGGCGCACCTCAGGGCCTCTCTGACCGGCAACCCGTCGGCGGTGTTCGGCGGCCTCTGCGCCGGCCGGAACTTCAGCGACGGTATCGCCCGCGGCTACATCACGGTCGACACGGTCAACAACTGCACCCTGCGCTTCCCCGGCGACCCCGGCTACTTCCTGCCGGGCGGCACGGGCGACGCGACGGACCAGAACGTCCTCTGGGGCGACTACTTCTACCTCAACTCGGCGGCGGCCTTCGCCGACGGCAACCCGCTGGTCCACATCCAGGCCTCGCCGAC